>JBLIDB010000129.1:0-13997 GCA_047634015.1 Saprospiraceae bacterium | reverse complement strand
CATTTCTTTCTCAATCAGAAAATTCAAATCTCTATAGAGATGGGCGATACATATTTGATGAGCCTTGCAGCTTTGTTTGAGTTGTGGGGCTAAGCAATCACTGACAAGAATTGTATTGGGTAAGCCTCGTGGCAATTCCTGCTCTACTGTAGCAAAGCCACGTGTGGGACTGGCGACGATGTATGTCATCTCTTCGTTTTGCCATGTCCAGTACCAATGCCTTTGACCATTGACCGCACAGCCTGTCTCGTCACTGCCTACACACTTGGATTGCTCTATAAGTAACTTAATATGAATATGCTCATAGACAGGAGCCGCTTTTAATGCAGCTCTTTTGATAAAATTTACTAATCTGCCCTGGCTGATATCAACATGGAAGACTTGTCTAAAGAGCTCTTGCATGCCTTCATATGGCATGTATTGGCGTACATTCATATAAAGCGTTAAGGCTTCAATATTCGGCCCATAACTGACATTCCCTTTTACGCCTTCTGGAAAGGGACTCGTCGTTTTCTTTTGGCAACACGCGCATATTCCAGAATATACGCTGTGTTCTGTACATATTACTTCAATGGGAGGGATATCTACTACTTGTTTACGTCTTGCTAATTCTATTTTTCCCGATAATGGATGGCTACAGTGTTCACAATATTGGGGCTTATGATCTATGATTTCATTTGGAGTATCGATCATCTTCTTGGTATGACCTTTATGACCTAACTGACCGCCTGGCTTCTTGTCACTCTTTTCTCGTAGTGACTTTATATGCTTCTTACGATTTGGATCTTCACTTGGGCGGGTAGCGGAATTCTTACTATTCTTATTGTGCTCTAATTCTGAAATGCGAAGCATAAGGCTTTGAACCATTGCCTTCAATTCAGCTATCTCTTGAGATTGCTCCTTTATTAATTCCTCCTGTTCTTCGTATCTCATTTTGATGATTGTAGAACCAATCATCATTCTCTGTCATGAATACCATAAGATAATATATTCTCGCTATTTTTTCCTGTTGAATAGTAACTGTAACCTTTGAATTCCTATTATCAATAATCTTACCGGTATCTGTTTAAAAACTTACATCAATATTCGAATTTTTTTTGAATAGGCATGCTCACGGTTATCCTCCTTTTATTAAGATTTGTGATTGTAATATGAGAGACTTCCTTTATTATCTGTAAGTCTACTTTTATTTTAGGAACAGACTCCCGGGCCGGAACCATTACCCATGCAAATGTGGTCGATTCATTAATTGTTGTCGAGTAAACCATAGTTGGATTGGTTCCTTTTTCTCCAAAAACAGAACTATACCAGCCCTATTTAAAAGGTATCTCTTGACCTTCTACAATTTCCAGATCCCATTGAATATTACCAACTGGCACTATCCTCAAATTAGGTGCATCGGAATTGATTAACAAGGCTTCTATCCCTTCTCTTATCACTACGTTGTCTGGAGCGTAGTGCCAAACCACTTGAATATTTTTAGGTCTATCAGTTTTAAAAAGATCCAAAAAGAACCCAATATTCCCCCTTTACATACATGACAGATCGAGAATGAAGGGCCTTCCCAACAACCTTTTCGAAACCACTATCAAATGAACCGAAAGCATAGTCATGTCATATAATGGCTTATGAAGGTAACCTTCATCCTTAACTAAAGGAAAATCGGAACGTAAAGGACCTTCCATTTGTCCATTTCCATCTACTAAAATCACATTATGAGAATAAGAACTTCTGAAATATCCTCTCCACGAAGCTGGATCGAAATTGAAGTAATCTTTGTGCGTATACCAACCACCATCTACTAGTAAATCCTTGCCAAAAGCATTGATTGACAGATGAAGCTTGTCACGATGCAGATGTCCCGTTCCATAAGGGCCTGTATCAAAAAACGACCAGTCAGAATCCTGGTTCTAGCCGCTTCTCATTATATGAATTCCAGCCTAAGGAAACGTAATAGATGGTACTCCTTCTGGAAGCGTACCACGCTGTCCATTTGTGGCTATCCACTGCCAATCTGGTCTATCATACTTTATTGCCGCTTTCAAAATACGGGATTTTAGATCGTCTCGATCAGAATCGTTATTCAAAGGTTGATGTCCATCCGGCCTCAGAGAATAGGCCAGATAATCATACATCTGCTCCACCTTGTTATAATAAGCCTCAGACATCTCTTTTCCAGCTTTAGAAAAATTAGCAGCCAAAGTCTCAAAACGATTTAAGGCAACCCACTGCGTTTTAGAAGAAAGTTCAGTCTGAAGTCCATCCAGATATACCTGTCTATTGATCTCCTTCTTCATAACATCCTGAGCATATTTCGCCCATGTATCAGCATTTCGAAATTCAGGAAAAGGTAATCCAGCAAGCGCCAAGCCGTTCATCTCCATAATAGTCCAATTATGTCCATGTTTATGATTTTTTTGTAGAAAATTAGATTGCTATACTTGACAACATCAAAATCCTAGCTACTGGACTAATGACTTCTTCCTTTTGAAGAGCATAAAACGTTTGGGGCCAGCTAGCTCCCAATCTATGTCCGATTTCTAATGTTCGCCATTCTACTTCTCCTATATCTCTATAATCCAGCGGTATTTGGGGTTCCCATGCCATATAAATAGAATCTCCTTTTTCCGGCAGTGGATGGACTGTGATCCAATCTTTAATTAATTGATCGTACCGTTCTATGTATTTTGTTTCGCCAGTTCTTTTCCATGCGATAATCAAGGATGGCAAGTACGTATGTCCATTAAGTCCATAGCCAAATTCATCATCCTTGTCTGGCCGCGTATAACTCCATTTCCAACTTCCTTTAGTGGAAGTTGGTATTCTATACCTACTCTCTTGTCTAACAATTGAGTCAGCCATAAGCGACTTGGCTTGATATAAGGCCTCTACATCTTAAATCGCGTCAAGTGTGCCCATTACCCAATCGCGATCTATTATTTTGTAATACGCGATCAGCCTTTGTGTCGCTTTAATAGTATCACCTTTAATTAAGGCGTCTCTAATATTAGCCAGTCTTTCTTGATTTAGGTCTAAAGCTTTAAAAAGTGATCGTACTTCTTGTGGATAGTTGCTCAATAAATCTATAACTGAATCAATTTGCCATTTTGCATTATTTAGTACTTTACTTTTTCTACAACCGATCAAAAAGCATAAGCAGATTGCAGTAATTATAAAGTTTCTCATTTTTAATTATGATTCATAGTTAGCAAGTATATACTCCAACTGCACCTTAGTATCATATGTAGAACAAGAATTAACTACTTAAGCGCTAATATCTAAAGGTTTTTACGGCATCAACCATAACTTTCACATGATCGGCTGAAGTATCAGGATATACGCCATGCCCGAGATTAAAGATATGTTTTCCACCTACAGACCGAATCAACTTATGAACTTCCACCGAAATGGTTTCTGGATCGGCATAAAGCATTGCAGGATCCATATTTCCTTGAATTATCTGATCAGTCCCAAGATGTTCTCGTATATATTCTACTGGCGTCGTCCAGTCAATTCCTATTGCCTCGAAATTCAATTCCGTAAAAGATGGTACCGAAGACCATGCCCCTTTCGGGAAAAAGATCCTTGGAATTCCTTCCACAGCATCTAAAATCCGCTTGATATAAGGCAAGCAGAATTCTTTATACTGTGCAACGGTAAGGCTGCCTGCCCAAGAATCAAATAACTGGATCGCATCTACACCTACGTTTATCTTTTCTTTAAGATAATAGGCCGTACTATCTGCTATCATCCCTAATAGTCGATGAGAAGCTTCAGGCTCTTCATATAAAAATCGGCGTGCTTTTGAGAATGTTTTACTCCCACTCCCCTCGATCATATATGCAAATAGTGTCCATGGCGCTCCCGCAAATCCAATCAATGGATTGCTACCATCCATCAACTGCTTGGTCTTATATATCGATTCGAAGACATAATCCAGATTTGGCAAGACATCGATCCCGGATATCAATCTATCTATATCCGATGGATTCATAATTGGACTTTCAAAAATAGGTCCTACTTTTTCTACAATCTCGTAATTAACGCCCATGGCTTCTGGAATCACAAGAATATCTGAGAACAATATCGCTGCATCCACTCCGAGAACCTGAAGTGGTTCAACAGTAACTTCTGAAATCAAATCAGGTCGCTTCACTAAGCCCTTGAAACTTCCTACACTGGCTCTTATCTTCCTATATCCAGGTAATATTCTTCCTGCCTGTCGCATTACCCAGACAGGTGGTCTTGCTACTTTTTTCCCTTCTAATACATCTAAGAGTAAATTATTATGATAACTCATCCTTCTCTTCTTTTTTGTAAAAAACGCGAATTTACATCATCTGTAGCGACATCTTTCAATAGAAGTGATTTAAGAACTAAACAAGATGACGACGAACAACTCATTGACAACCAGTTAGTTCAGCTTTTTTCATCTCCATAACTACGGCTGTGCAAAGAAAAAGAGCTTAGTCCTGACTATCAAGCAGTTATTCTCGACAATCAGCCCAATTCATTAATCACTTCGTAAGATATAATTGTTGGTACTTTTACGATTCATATAAGACAAATATAACATGAAGGTCGTCATAATAGGATATGGGAAAATGGGTAGGACCATAGAGCGCGTAGCACTGACTAAGGGTAATGAGGTTGTAGGACATATCGATATAGATACGAGCCCGGCAGAACGCCAAGCGCTATACCTTGAAGCTGATGTAGGAATTGAATTTTCACATCCAGACGCTGCTTATAATAATATAACCGAAGCGATCACCTCAGGACTTCCAGTTGTATCTGGAACTACAGGCTGGTTAGATAAATTCGAATCGATTAAAGAGCTTGTTTCCGAAACGGAAGGTGCATTCTTCTATGCTTCTAATTATAGTATAGGTGTCAATATATTTTGGTCAATCAATGAGCAACTTGCCAAAATCATGAACGACTACCCTTCTTACGATGTAAAAATGGAAGAAGTACATCATATCCATAAGAAGGATGAACCTAGCGGGACTGCAATTACTACCTCCGAGGGAATTACAAATAATCTAAGCAGAAAAAACTCCTGGACACTGGCCAATACTCCAGAAAAAGATGAGATTGCCATCGAAGCCAGAAGAGAGGGGGAAGTATTTGGTATTCATGCCGTAGATTATAAATCACCAATGGATACGATCCGTATTTACCATGAAGCACATACTAGAGATGGATTTGCTCAGGGAGCGGTTATGGCGGCACAATGGCTCCATGGCAAACAAGGAATATATGGGATGAAGGATATGCTGGGGATGAATTAAAAGTGAAGGATATTGAATGTATAGGTTCAAAATACTATCCTATAAGAAGATTAAGGAACCTATCTTCGTGACTACAACTAAGCCCTTTTGATAAAAAGAATTACGGTAGATGAGATATTGAGCACTGCGCGTGTTGAAGACGTGGTAGAGGACTATGTCAATCTCAGAAGACGCGGGAATAGCTTAATAGGGCTTTGTCCTTTTCATAATGAGAAGACGCCCTCATTCAATGTTTCTCCCACTAAGAATATCTACAAATGCTTTGGCTGTGGAAAGGGTGGTGATGCTGTTAACTTCCTCATGGAACATGAGCAGTTCTCCTACCCCGAAGCGCTCAAGTTTCTTGCACAAAAATACAATATTGAGATAGAAGAGGAAGAACGGACTGACGAGCAACGTGAACAACAACAGAAAAAAGATAGTCTGCTCCTGATTAATGAAATGGCTTCAAAATATTTTATCGATCAACTTAACGATACCGAAGAAGGAAAAGCAATAGGCCTCTCTTACTTCAGGCATCGAGGATTATTGGATGTTACGATTCAAGCGTTTTCGCTTGGTTATAGTTCGAGAGCATATGAAGCATTTAAATCTTATGCTAAATCCAAAGACTATAATATCGAACTGCTACAACAACTGGGATTAATTTCTCAGTCGGGAAAAGATTTTTTTAGAGAACGCGTTATTTTCCCTTTTCACAACCTTAGTGGTAAGGTCATTGGGTTCGGAGGAAGAATACTTAAGGATAATATAAAGGCACCTAAATATCTCAACTCTCCAGAAACCGCACTTTATAATAAGCGAAAGACTTTGTATGGGCTATACCAAGCGAAATCGGAAATTAGGAAAACGAATACCTGTGTTTTAGTTGAAGGGTATACTGATGTATTAAGTCTCCATCAGAATGAAGTACGCAATGCAGTTGCCTCTTCAGGAACTTCTTTGACTCCTGATCAAGTAAGCCTTATAAAACGGTTCGCAGATAATGTAATCGTCCTATACGATGGTGATGCTGCAGGCCAAAAAGCAGCGTTAAGAGGTCTCAACATATTCCTCGAGCATAATGTAAATGTCAAAGTTGTGCTGCTTCCTGAAGGTCATGATCCTGACTCCTATGTCAAGGAACTTGGATCTACGGAATTCAAAACTTATTTGGAAAATGAAGGTCAGGACTTTATAATCATGCTGGCCACTGATATAGAGAAGCAATACGGAAAAGATCCTGTTCAGAAAAGTGTTCAAATAAAAGAACTTATTACAAGTCTGGCACTTATAGGAGATCAGATAAAGCGTCAACTCTATGTCAAGCAATGTGCTGACATCCTACATATCGAGGAATCAAGTCTTATTCATGCAATTAATCAAGGGATTCGAACACAGATTAAAAAAGCATCTATTAAGCGTAATAACTATAATCCTCAACAAGATCAATATACACCCCCACAAGCTCATATAGACTACGACCCCAATAAAGATCATAGCCAAGGAATTCATGAAGGTCATAAGGAAATAATAGACTACCAAGAGCGCGATGTAATGCGGGTACTCATCACTGATGGAGAAAAAATATTTGATGAAGAAGAGAATATATCCATAGGCCAACATATCATATCCAGTATTGCAGATATAGTGGATATGATCACTAACCCTGCCCATAAGGCCATCGTAGAAGAATATAAAGTTTCATTAGGAGTCGGAGTACAACCTACCAAGGCTACATGGTTACAACATCCAGATCAAGCAGTAAGAGGTCTCACTGTATCATTTCTATCCCAGAATTACACTTATGCCAATTGGGAAGAAAAGGGGCTCTTATTGCAGACTCAAAAACCTATAGATGAGAATTATGTAAAAGATAGTAATCAAGCGCTACTCCGCTTTAAGCTTAAGAAAATTAAAGAGCGCGTAAAGCAGCTCCAAGAAATGTTTGCCCAACAGACTGATAGCCAAAAAGATATCGTACTCCTTACTGCTTATCAGACGCTTATCAATGAAAGACAAAGTATAGCCAATGAGTTGAATACGATTGTGATGTGATACATTTTACCTATTGGCGATTCTAACTTTACAAAATAAAGTCGCCATAAATAATCCAATAAAATCACAGAAAACAGTGGTTTTTATCATTCTCAATCCTTGTGTTTTTGAATTTTTATAGCTTCCCAAAACGACGAAAGAATATTTCTTGATTAGTAAAGTAAATTCATTTTATCAAATAAATGAGATGTAGACAACTTAGTGGTACTTCTTAAGCCCGCACCAAACCCGTTATTGATAATAAATTAATATAAGCCTCAAACGGTAATATATGATTGGGTTAATAGCAGCAAATTTTATATATCGAATTTCCCAACTCCTTTTTTGTAACGTGAAAAGCATCAATTATGAACTCAAATTTCGCACTTCTAAATACCATATTCTTTTTCTCATTCCTTATATCCCTATTCACTCAGAGTTTACCACCTGCCTTCACTACTGCCACGGGAAACGTAGGTATCGGTATCGACGAACCTGAGATGAAGCTGCATGTAGGAGGTGACCTTTTTGTACAAACGAATCTGGGCAAACTCATCATTGGTTTCCCCAACAATGGAAACCAATGGCAATTCAGTACCAGGGGATCAGGGGCTGACCTTCAGATCCAGTCTAAGGATGACAGAAGCACTTCATTCACAACCTGATTCCGGATGCGGCAGAACGGTGAATTCCAAGTAGGTGACATCGGTCCGCCTTCAGCTTGGATGCATATAGAAAAAATAGCACGCTTAATAAACCTCACCTAAAGCTGGAAGAAAACGGCAATGACTACGCTCGCCTGGAGCATACCAATGATGCTACCTCTGGTGCATACTGACATGTGGCCGGCCTTCCTTCCACTAACACCTCTTCGGCCAAATTGAATTTCTACTTTCCAAATGCCGCTGGAGCGGGTGATCGCATGACGATTACCGGTGACGGACAAGTTGGTGTGAACACCTCCAATCCTTCCGCTCGCCTTACAATCAACCAGGGCAGCCAGTCGGTTAGCAACGGACTTAGTTTTCGCGATAATACCACAAACAAGGATTGGCACGTGACTCATGGTTGCCCTACGCTTTCATTACGGGCCACGCTGAGGAGCTTCATAAACGCCACCACCGGTGCTTATAATGTAGGGTCAGATAAGCGCTTAAAGGCGAATATTGCTGATCTTGACACAGTGATGACAAAGTCAAGCAGCTGAAAGTAAGCTACTACCGTTATAAATCAAAAGAAACTTCAGTCGGCTTTATTACTCAAGAAGTCCTCCCTATATTCTCCGAACTCGTATCTTATTCAGAAGCTGACGTTCTATATGGTATTAACTGTGCTGGATTTAGTGTAATTGCGATTAAAGCGACTCAAGAGCAACAATGTGTTATTGAAAAACAGGAACACAAGATACTCGCACTTGAAACAAGGTTAGAAAAGCTGGAAGACTTATTGTCCAATAATAAATCCAATTAATAATCAGCATATCGCAAATCAATTTGCTTTCAACAATTATTCTCAAGGCATATTTCTGAGCAAGGATTAACACAACATTTAGTTTTCCAAAAGAGATCATTAGTATACGTTCCTATGGAAAGATGCGTTCTTCCTGCAACCATTCATTATCACATCAAAAAATGAAACAATGAGAAAAGCACTAATTATTCTAATAGGAATTCTTGCGAGCAGTGTGGCATTTGGCCAAATAGCTTTCCGAGGTGGAATAAATTATTCCAATGTAAATATCGATGGAGTCAGTACTATAGAGACGGATTCTAAAATCGGATTTCATGCAGGACTTCAGGGGAATATTGCGATCGGAAATGTCTTAGCTGTTCGCCCTGCACTACTATATAATATAAAGGGAGCAAAAGTCACCACCAATGGTGCTGATCAAAGTAGCGCTTTGCATTATGTAGAAGTTCCTTTGAATCTGGGATTCAGGCTTGGCGCAGGTCCAATAGCTCTTATACTCGAAGGAGGGCCTTACTACGGTTATCTCGTAAATACTTCGGATGGCCTATTCAATGACATCGGAAAGAGCGATTGGGGAGCTAATTTCGGCGCTATAATCGAACTTGATGATATAGGAATCGGTGTCAATTATAGCAATGGGCTAAATGATATTGAGAAAGAAGATCAAATAGGTCAAGCGTTTAAATTACAAAATGGAAACTTGGCAGTTTTCGCATACTTTAAATTCTAAGTAGTTCCCTAATGGGAAATACTTAGGCGAGTAGTAGGAATGCTATTCGCCTTCTTTAATTTTATAATTATTCTGTATTAATTCATATTCTACTAAGAGTGTCTTCCATTCAAGAGAGCTTGTATAATGGAGAATTCTCTCTCAAATTTGTTTTTCTAAGTCTCCATGTCGATTAGAAATTCCAAAGGCATAAAGTTCTTGATCAAAACGAATAGGTACTATTTCTATCTTATCTGAAGCGCATTCTTTCACCCTATATTTAAGTATTGGTTCATCGTAGATAAAAGCTTCGATATCGCCCTTTTCTACCACTTCAAGGCCGCTATCTATATCATCGAAGCTCACAATATTTCTAAAAAACGTTGTCTCAAAAAAGACTCCATAGAAGTCGATTTTAAAGTCCCTACCTTACTTTTAGAAAGCGTACTCAGTTCTTCAATCTTATCAAATCCTTTATCCCTTAGTATCGTAGAAGCTATACTTGCCCTAAGTCCAGATATGAAAAGTAATGCCGTAAACATCCAGATAAGTGCAACAACTTTCCCTCCTAAACTCTCTATTTTCTTATCACCATATCCTACTATCGTCATAGTAACATCCGACCACCAAAAGCCATCCCAAACTCCCTGCATTCCTGACCTAAAATGATTTGGATTTTGTTTCCTCTCAAATAGCCAGAGAAGCCATCCAAAGAAAGTAACAATGCATAACAGTAGAATCAATGCTTCCAAAAATTCTCAGGAGAGCACTGTTGAAATAACTTTCCATGCCATATTCCATCTTCCTGAACATTGCATAAGGATTGTGGCATTGGACACATAAAAAGGACTTGTAAAAACGAAAACTTGACTTCTCGGAGCGGTCATAGTCAGCGGATTAATACTTAAATCTATATTGCCTGACTGAAGGCCATCTAAGATACTTCCAAAGTCCATAGGCTCTAAGCGATATACAATATTGAGATCTTGAGGAATTCTATCCCAAAGCCAAATATTCGATCCTACCACCTGAGATTCTTCTTCAATTAAAAAGGGCGGTGCACTTGCGTAACACACAACCAATGTATCATAATTCTCTACAGCATCGCTTGTAACTAAAAGTGACATCAAAATGACATGGATAAGAGAAATACGAAGCAACATGTGCATTAATATACAAAGTCCTATACATTTTGCTGCTTTGAGTTAAGAATCATTGTTTTCAGCGATTCGTTCTATACAAGTTAGCTTTATATTCCTTTTGGTTTAAATGGTGACAGTATGTAATATCAGTTCTTAAAATACATTCTCAGTACTGCCCTACTATTTACAATACTATCCTCAAACGTTTCTGCCCAGCTATCAATTCTCGAATCGGTTCAATCCCAACACGATAATTATAAGTTTGAAGAAGTAATAAAATACTATTACGAATACTCAAAAGATCTGCTGTATTCCTAAAAACTGATTTAGCAGATCTTATGAACTAACAAATCAAAATATCATCGAATAAATCTTATTTGATTGAGTTTTGATCACTTTTAGTCGCTACACTAACTAAGCCATTATATCCCTTATAATCAAAAGATGGTGATAAGTATGTAAGGCAAGGGATTTCTGAGATTGACTTAAATTAAGACTTCCGAAAATAGGATGTGGAAACGAAGCTGTAGGCGATAAAATTTCTGTTTCTAACATTGTCTCTCTTGCCTGAGAGAGCAGTTTATTAACCTCAGACGATTCAATATCTACATCGGTCCTTGTGTGCTTCGGGGAGTTGACTTTGCCTCGGGCAAAACGACCTATGGTAAGCATCATTGATCGTTTCCAATTGAACGTCCATTTATAATCCTTAGGATCTGAACGCTTCAATGCCTTACTTACGCTGATAATCACCTTTAAGGAATGTCTGATCTGCCATCCCACACTGGCAGCAGAAACATCCGGTTTGTTACTACCGTAAGTTGGAACATACGACTCCAATTAATTTATATATTGATTCAAGTACCTCATCTACAAATCTTCCACAAAAAAAATTGCATTCTTATTCAAATCATACAATCCAAACTCATGAGTACCCCAATCTGTATTCCTTCGTAATTTGTCCTTATGAACTGATCCACGATTAAGCATATCCTCAAATATAGTACTGATGTCTGTCACAGCGATTCTTATAACTGAACCACCCTGTAATGGATCCTTATCGGTATCAGCATGCCATTGAAGGTGTAATGAAGTCTTATTTAGTCTAAGAACACTATACATATGATCACCTCCTACGTATGTGCATCCAAGTTGCTCTGTATAACACTTAATATCTCTATCTATACCAGCTACTTGGCAGTACAGGAATAACTTCTATTATGCCTTTCAAATGACTTCTTCTTGCTCCAGGATTTGTCGAGCACGAACTGCTTCGTCGGCAAGAACATACAATTGTATGTCTCCGAAAAGTCCAACATGTGCGGAATCTCTCTTATCCATGTCAAATGCTTCAATTCCTGCGGCTTTTAGAACATGCTTGGCTGTCATTATTTTTATCTGAGATACACTGATCATTACTCTTTCCTGTGACATAATCGTTCGTTTAAGGTTTAGCAACCATATGCTCAATTTAAAACGTATAAACGATCATAATAATTCCCTCTATTAATCCTTAAGATAGATTTATCCAATGATTAAGAATGCATTTGTCGTAGGCCCTCATAAACGACAACACTCACTGCATTTGCGAGGTTCAATGATCGAATATGTTCACTATAGAGAGGTATTTGATATAGGTTCTCTTTATATCCTGAGGTTATTTCATCGGATAGGCCCACAGATTCTCTACCAAAAACTAAAAACATATTGGCTTCATATTCAATATCCCAATGCACTTGATTTCCATGACTTGAGAAGAAAGCCAATTTAGCACCTATATTACGCTCAAAGAACGCTTTGTCGTCTTCGTATATTTCTAATGACACATGCTTCCAATAATCCAATCCCGCTCGCTTTACACGCTTATCACTTATTTCGAACCCCAAAGGCTTAACCAAGTGTAAGGTGGACCCTGTTGCTAAGGCCAAGCGACCTATATTGCCGGTATTCATGGGTATCTCTGGCTGAAATAAAACGATATTGAATGACATGGACATTTGAGTTTCTATAAAATGGAAAAATAAATAAGAGCGCTTAAAATTAGAAATTGTATTGCAACTTCCGGTTAGCATGTTTTAATATCCACTGAGTGTACTTGTTGTCGCTCTTATTCCATTGACTCATTAATACAAGTGTCGACTCTGGGTTTACTTTTAGATAATCCGTGAGGTGATTAGCAACTGATTTTTGTACAAACTTTACTTCGTCTTCCTTTAGTAGTTCTAATATCTGAAACACAGGATCAGGCTCTTCTATAAAGGTGTTTAATTTAGAGGACCACGGGAGCTTAGGACGCAGTCCTTCTGAAGCCAATCTACGAAGATGAAAGTTCTTTGACTTTGCCATTTCATCATTATCTTAATCGTCTTAGCGGGGTGTTTTCTAATATAAGGACGAATTGCGTGCTCTCCGGTATTGCGTTTTGTGATTTCAGCAATAGCATGTATAGACGTCTTATAGTATTCTAATCCATATAGTTCTATATACTTACCGATAGGCATAATCCAGTAGATTTTTTTGAAAACATCTGTTTCTTCAGGGTTCTCAGGCCCCAAAATACCCACCAATATTCCAACAGATTCCTCATAATCTTCTGGTAAGTAATCATTGAGTAACGCTACGTGCAATTGTATCCTTTGGGTATAAGACAGATCTTTACATAAACCCATTACTTGATTGACGTAGGCCTTTTTATTGAAATCTGAATAAAGAGTCCACTCCAGAAAGTAGTCAAAATTGACATGGGACTAAATTTATAAAATTGAAAAGTGCTGGATTTTATTTTTATAATATCTTGTAGTAGAAGCATTCAGTATGTACCACAAGTGCAAAAGAAGTAAGATAGTGCCTGTTAGTAAACTCCTATTTTTCAATTCCGCTCGCATTCTGGCAGGCCATTTCGAACTCCTTGAAGACACTTTTGGACTGTTTTCAATGACTCCTGATTAGCCATCTGCGATTTTGTGGAAAACTATTGATTTTTCGACATAACAAGGCATAGGTATTTCTCAATTATGTGGATAACTATAAGCACTTTTATGCCTAAGCGGCCTTGCCTCGAAGCTTCTTCGCCGCTGCCACTTTCTGTCGCTGTAGTTCTTTTCCGATCTTATGTAGATTGTAGGCACATATACCCAAGCTGATGTATCTTTTATAATTCTTATATCCCCGATCTGGACACCGATCCAATCCGCGATGTTCCAATTCATTAATATTGGACTCTACTGCACTGTGTAGATTCCTAAGTTTTTTAAATGCCTTGGTATCTTCATACTCGGCTTCTTCTTTATTGCATTTTCCTTTTTTCGGCATTATTACGTGCCCTACAATTGTTGACAAATATTCCTTATTGTCCTTGTGCCAGTA
>JBLIDB010000128.1:0-14071 GCA_047634015.1 Saprospiraceae bacterium | reverse complement strand
CCCCGAATACATTACTTAGGTCTTGGAAAATAGAATCCATTTCTAAAAAACCTACTAAAGAGACGACATCCATATATAGCGAATCCTTATCATTCAATTGCTGCAATGTACTAACCTGATCTGCGGTAGTAAATCCATCTTGTGCTGTTGTAATGCCACAGCTTGCATAGTACGCCTGCATTTGCATGAATTGGCGAACAATATCTTTTTCTTCAAGACTCGGAATATTCTGAGTCACTAGCATACTTGCCGATTCTTTTATTATTCCATTAGGAATCTGACTACCCGCTACCCTTTCATATTCTCCACCTTCAGGATTAAGCGTCTCCCTACTTACTCCCATTATCTTCAGAGCCGCACTATTCACGACTCCGAGATGACCGGAAACATGATTGATGAATACAGGATTATCAGGGAAAGCTCCATCGAGATCATAACGTGTAGGATGTCTTTGTTCTTCTAAAAGATCTGGATCATAGCCGTATCCAAGGACCCATCCTCCTTTTTTAATACTCTTTTCTTTTTGGACGACTTTTAGAGCTTCTATAATCCCTGTAAAATTCTCAATACCCCCAGCTGGAGGAGACCAAAGATTGGCTCTTCCCACATTCTCCATAGCGCCCATAATATGGCTATGACCATCTATAAAGCCAGGAACGATTGTATTCCCCTTTAGATCTATCGCCTTATTTATCTCTCCTTCATATTCAACAACGTCTAACCACTTTCCTACTGCTAATATTTTCCCATCCTTGATCGCAATTGCATCATGAACAATATCAGGACCCGTCATGGAAATGACATTAGCGTTGTAATAAATCACATCAGCAATAGGAAATTTAACACCAATAGAATTACAAGAAACTATAAGACTAATTAGAAATAGAATTATAGAAACACGCAGGAGGTCTCTATACATCAGATCCGAATTGATTTAATGTCTCTATTTGTCTCTTTATAGCACTCGTAAATTCCCTTTTCCATTGACTTACAAGCGCTCCAACAGATTTGACATCTTTTATACTTGTAACTCCCTGCCCTGCTGACCATATCGTTTTCCAAGCCTTGGCTTCTGCTTTAGCAGCATCAAGCTCACTTCCAAAATCAACCTTAGCCTTTTGTCCCCAAAGTTCTTTTGTAATTCCCATGGCTTCCAAACTCGCTCCTAAAAAATTAGCAGGTACTCCAGAAACGGCTGCCGTGTATACAATATCTGACGCTCCAGAATCTATGATCATTTGTTGATAATCATCATCCGCTCGACTCTCCTCGCTATTTATAAATCGAGTTCCTAAGTATGCAAAGTCCGCTCCTATCTGCATCGCAGAGGCGATATCACCACCTGTACTAAGACAGCCAGACAATAAAATCATGCCATCGAAAAACGACTTTATCTCATTGACAAATGGAATCGGATGAAGCGTCCCCGCATGTCCTCCGGCCCCTGCACAAACTAATATAAGTCCGTCTACACCAGCAGTTTGAGCTTTTCTCGCATGACGACTATTGACCACATCGTGCCAGACGATGCCGCCATATCCATGAACGGTATCAACAAGATCCGATACTGCACCTAAAGAAGTAATTATAATAGGTACTTTATGCTTTACGCAGATTTCTAAATCTGCTTGTAGCCGTGGATTGGTTTTATGCACGATAAGATTGACACCAAATGGAGCTGCTTTCTTCCCAGTTTCTAATTCGTAAGCCGCTAAAGCATCTTTTATCTCCACCACCCATGCTTCAAAACCCGCAGTATCTCTTTGATTCAATGCAGGAAATGTTCCAATTATTCCTTGTTTGCAACATTCTATGACCAACTTCGGGCCAGAGATTAAAAACATAGGAGCAGCTACAACTGGAAGCTTTATTTTAGTCCATATTTGTTCAACATTAATAGGCATTGGGATTCTTAATTTTTATATTTATAAAACATGAAGGTATTTGAGATTAAAGGTTTTACGATAACATCATCACCTTTCTTATTATCAAGCATCTTCTAATTCTGCTTGCTTGCTCAACACTTCGATTCCTTGTCTACCGTATTCATCAAGAATACTATCCAAGAGCCGACCGACCAATGTTGTCACTCGAATATTCTCAATTTTTGGCCATGTGGCTTGCTCTCCTTTTCTAATTAAAGCCGTTAGCTCTTCTTGAGTCAGTGGTGTAAGAAGGTTGTGTGGACTCACTACACTAAAATCCGCAACAATATTTATGTCTCCTGTATAATCTTGCTGAACAACTGAATTTAAATTGCTCGCAACATTCGCCAATCTTGGCCAGTATTTAAAAAATGGCTTAGCAACGGCGTAATTAAACTGAGTAGTTTCTTGAATGATTGCCTTCCCGAATTTAGTAGCCGCATTTAAGAAATTATTCTTTTGAGCCTTATCATTGACAAACGGAATAATAAATGGATTAGTAAGACTCACAATAAAATGATTCGTCATATACAATCTCGTCAATCTCTTTGAGGGAAGATCATTAGACATGGAACCATCTACCCATTGTCTATCAGGTAAATATTCTTTTACGACGCCATCTTTATTCTTGGCAAGTAAAGTAACAGGCTTAAAAATACCAGGAATGGCGCATGAAGCCATTACTGCAGAATGAATCAGAACATTCGGAGATGCTATTGCATTAAGCAATCGAGACTTCTGATTGGACTCGTAAGGGGCAACGGAAATATTGATCTTTCGACCTGTTTTCTCAAAGGCCTCATGAAAGGTTAAATTAGGAATAATCCTATCCAATGTTTCGGCAAGATCTTCCGACTTCACTTGAGTTCGCTGTCTAAAGAGAGACATCATTTTAGTTTCCACCTCGAGTTCCATCATCAGATTCTTTGGCTCGAAATAAGTGGCTAATTCCTCATCAGTAAATGTACCGACCAAGGCGGCAAAAATAGATCCCGCACTAGAACCAGAGATTATATTTGGAAGCAGTTTTTGCTCACAAAGTGCTTTGATAACGCCCATGTGAAAATTGCCTAATTGGCCACCACCACTTAACATTAAGGCGGATCTCCCAAAACAATGACTGGCTCGAGAAAAGAAATCAATTTTCTCCTCCATAGTTATCTCCTCATTCTGGGTACTCACTATATGCAATAATGAGTTCGCTATTTCTTCAACGTAATCGACAATAACATCTTTAGTACCAAAGAGTGCGTGATTATATAGTTGTGGATTACCCATGCCTCCCATATTGCCATGAATTCCTTCATTTAGGGTAAACAGCAAAGCATGGTCATCCCCAGATTGGCGATATTTTCTCAACTTATCGAGCCTTCTCCTAATTTCTTTATAATCAAATTTATGGCTTTGATCATTACGCTTCCATGCTTCAAGACCATTAGCAGTATCTAGTTTCTTTGCTAACCCCTTCCATTCCTCATAGGAATCGACACCCTTCAACTCTCTTTTCAGTCTTTCCCTTTTTATCGAAAACATAATTTTTTTTATTCTGATTAGACTGCTATTCTATAATGATCGGCTAAATCGATCTTTCAAACATAGATATATTTCGTAATATGATGACGTAGATTTTTTGCTATCGCTCATCAGCAGCAAAAACACCTTCATTATCTTTGCTACTATCAAACACACGTATTGCTATAACATCAGCTTCTGCAGTTAGTTCTCCTTCAGAATATGCACGACATTGAATAACTACTTTTTTGCCCTTTATCTGCTTAATTCTTGCCCTAAGCTCAATAGGTAAATCATTAGGGGTTGGCCTTAAATATTTAACAGTTAGAGTTCCCGTAGCATATCGATAAATGGGCTCACTATCAAGATTACGCCCTTCTAATTTATAAACGGCAGCCATTGCCGTACACATCGTATGACAATCTATTATACTTGCTAATATCCCACCATGTAAGATCCCCTTCCAGCCCTGATATCTCTCTTGAGATCGCCATATACAAACTGACTCATCGCCTTCCCAGTAGCTACTGATCTTCAGACCATCATGATTCTCTCGCCCACAACCAAAACAATTATTACCTGGCATATGATCCTGAAAATACTCAATGTTAGGGTCTTGCCTTATTTCAAATATTGTATCATCCTTCATTTACAATGGTATATTTCCGTGTTTCTTCTTTGGGAGATTAACGACTTTATTTTCAAGCATAGCAAAAGATTTAATTAATTTTCGTCTTGCATTTTTGGGGAGAATCACTTCATCAATAAATCCTCTTTGAGCTGCCCTATAAGGGTTTGCAAATTTATCGGCATACTCTGATTCTTTTTCAGCTAATTTAGATTCTGGATTTTCCGATGCAGCTATCTCCTTTCGGAAAATAATCTCACTCGCCCCTTTAGCACCCATCACTGCAATCTCCGCTCCTGGAAATGCATAATTAAAGTCAGCACCGATATGCTTACTATTCATTACGTCATACGCTCCACCGTAAGCCTTACGAGTAATAAGTGTAATACGGGGCACTGTTGCTTCACTTAGTGCATAGAGTAATTTTGCTCCATTAGTAATGATACCATTCCATTCTTGATCAGTTCCTGGCAAGAATCCAGGGACATCAACCAAAACCAACAATGGGATATTGAAACAATCACAGAATCGTGTAAATCTTGCTGCTTTTTTTGAAGCATCAACATCAAGTACACCGGCTAATTGCATTGGTTGATTTGCTACGATGCCCATACTTTTTCCCGCTAATCTTGCAAAACCTACTATTATGTTCTCTGCGTAATCTTTATGGACTTCCATAAATGACTCCTTATCAATAATACCACTAATGATATCACGCATATCATAGGGTTGATTGGCACTTTCTGGTAGAATACTTTCTAATTCGGCTCTCACTTCTGCCCCTAATTCATAAGGCAAACTCGCAGTTTTTTCTTCACAATTTTGAGGAAGGTAAGTGATTAGTTTCTTTACTTGCTCCAGACAAGCAATGTCATTCGGAGCTGTAAAATGGGTAACTCCTGATTTTGTAGAATGCGTAGATGCACCACCCAACTCCTCTGATGTAACCTCCTCATTAGTAACGGTCTTCACAACATTAGGACCAGTAACAAACATATAACTTGACTCCTCCACCATCAATGTAAAATCCGTCATAGCTGGCGAATAAACCGCCCCCCCAGCACAAGGACCCATTATGGCAGAAATCTGAGGGACGACTCCAGAAGCCATTACATTTCGATAGAATATATCTGCGTAGCCACCTAAGGAGCGTACTCCTTCCTGAATTCTTGCTCCTCCACTATCATTAAGTCCTAAGATCGGAGCTCCAATCTTCATGGCAAGATCCATCACCTTACAGATCTTCTCTGCATGCGTTTCAGATAAAGCACCTCCAAAGACCGTGAAGTCTTGAGCATATATATATATTAATCTACCTCCTACAGTCCCGTAACCAGTAACTACACCGTCACCATAATACTGCTCTTTATCCATTCCGAAATCCATGGTACGGTGGGTAACTAACATGCCCATCTCTTCGAATGAACCACTATCCAATAGATACTCTATCCGCTCTCGAGCCGTAAGTTTTCCCTTAGCATGTTGCTTATCTATACGAGCTTGCCCCCCTCCTAACAATGCAGAAGCCTTCTTTTCTTCTAATATGTCTATATGTTTCTTCATGTGCTACTCTATCTTATCTCTCAAAATACTTCAGCATAATTTCCAAAATCTCTGATGCAGCCTCCCCTATGATTGTCCCTGGTCCGAATACTCCAGCAACACCAGCGTCAAATAAAAATTTATAATCCTGCTCTGGTATGACACCCCCAGCAATCACCAAAATATCATCACGTCCTATTTCCTTTAAGGCTGCTATAGTTTGCGGAACCAACGTCTTATGCCCTGCTGCAAGGGATGAAATTCCTAATATGTGAACATCGTTAATCGCGGCTTGTTCAGCAGCTTCCTGAGGGGTTTGGAATAAAGGACCTATATCTACATCAAAGCCTATATCTGCGAAACTGGTAGCAATCACTTTCGCACCTCTATCATGACCATCTTGGCCCAATTTGGCAATCATAATTCGCGGTCTTCTCCCAACTTTCTCGGCAAATTGATCCGAAAGCTCCTGAGCTTTGTGAAAGACTTTGTTGCCTCTTACTTCTTTCATATACACACCTTGTATCGTTTGAGAGTGAGCTTTATACCGAGAGAAGACGTGCTCCATCGCATCTGATATCTCTCCTAATGTGGCTCGATGGCGGGCAGCTTCAATAGCTCCTTCGAGGAGGTTTTTATCCCCTTTAGCCATTTTTTCCAAATTAGAAAGATACGTGCTCACTTTCGATTCATCCCGCTCATTTTTTAGTTTTTCTAATCTCCTAATTTGAGAGACTCTTACCGCTTCATTATCAACTTGCAGTACGTCGATATTTGATTCTTCATCATTGCGAAATACATTCACTCCCACTATCAGATCTTGACCAGTATCGATACGAGCCTGCTTTTTGGCAGCAGCTTCTTCTATCCGCATCTTAGGAAGTCCTGTTTCTATAGCCTTTGCCATGCCTCCTAATGCTTCGACTTCTTGAATGAGCCCCCAAGCTCTATCGGCTAAATCCTTTGTGAGCGTTTCTACATAAAAAGAACCTCCCCAGGGATCTACTACATTAGTTATCCCCGTTTCTTGTTGAATATACTTCTGTGTATCTCTTGCAATTTTCGCGGAGAAGTCTGTCGGCAATGCCATCGCTTCATCCAATGAATTGGTGTGCAATGATTGAGTACCGCCGAAAACTGCAGAAAGCGCTTCTATAGTTGTACGAGCGACATTATTATATGGATCCTGAGCAGTTAGACTCCAGCCGGAAGTCTGACAATGCGTGCGCAGGGCCATAGATTTGGGATTTTTAGGATTGAATGATTTTACAATTTTCGCCCAAAGCATTCTTGCTGCTCTCATCTTGGCAATTTCCATAAAATGATTCATCCCTATTCCCCAAAAGAAAGAGAGCCTCGGGGCGAATTGATCTATATCCAATCCTGCATTGAGTCCTGTTCGTATATATTCCAATCCATCTGCAAGCGTATATGCAAGCTCAATATCTGCAGATGCGCCCGCCTCATGCATATGATAGCCACTTATGCTGATAGAATTGAATTTAGGAATATGCTGAGAAGTGTATTTAAATATATCTCCAATTATCCGCATAGAGGGTTGAGGAGGATAAATGTATGTATTCCGAACCATGAACTCCTTAAGAATATCATTCTGAATGGTCCCACTAAGTTGAGAAGGCAATACTCCTTGTTCTTCCGCTGCGACTATAAAGAATGCCATAATAGGAATTACGGCTCCATTCATCGTCATAGAAACAGACATCTTATCCAATGGAATTTGATCAAACAAGATCTTCATATCCTCTACAGAATCTATAGCCACACCCGCCATACCAACATCCCCAGTTACTCGAGGATGATCGGAATCATATCCTCTATGTGTTGCTAAATCAAAGGCTACTGAAAGTCCCTTCTGACCTTGGGCCAAATTTCGACGATAGAATGCATTACTCTTCTCCGCTGTAGAAAACCCAGCATACTGTCTTATAGTCCAAGGTCTACCGGTATACATAGAACTATAGGGCCCGCGTAGATATGGTGCTATTCCAGAAACAAAATCTTTATGATCTATCGCTTTGAGATCGGATGAATTATAATGAGACTTAATACTGATTTGCTCAGAAGTTTCCCATGATTCCTTCTTGCTACCCCCCGAAGTACGAGATATACTTTTAAATGGCGTCCCTTTAATATTTGGCTTAATTATTTCCATTTAAACACTTCTGGAATTAGGCCAATTATTAGATCTTTGAATTGGAATTTGTAATTGCTCCTTTTGATCTAACCAAACTTTAGTAGCAACTTGTGCGGCAACGAAAGCTTCTTCTTTTTGCTCATTTAAGATATCTTCTACTCGGTAATGCTTCTTTACAAAATGGGTATCGAAATCGCCTTCTAAAAAATATGAGTTCTTCATCACATAGCGACCAAACGACAATGTCGTGGCAACACCTTCTATTTTATATTGATCAATCGCCTCACTCATCAATAAAATTGCTTCTTGCCTGGTTTTGGCATGAACGATGAGTTTCGCAATCATCGAATCATAGAATATTGGAATTTCCATTCCTTCTTCATATCCATCATCAACTCTAATTCCTGGACCTACGGGTCGTACATATTTTTTCAAAGTACCAATGCGAGGAGTAAAGTCTTGTAAAGGATCTTCAGAGTATACTCTTAATTCTAACGCGTGACCATTAATTTCTAATTGATCTTGTGAAAATGTTAAAGGTTGTCCTTGAGCAATTTTAATTTGCTCTTCTACAAGGTCCAGTCCTGTTATGAGTTCTGTTACTGGATGTTCCACTTGCAATCGGGTATTCATTTCCAGAAAGTAAAATTGCATATCCGAGTCGAGTAAAAACTCCACAGTGCCCGCCCCTACATAATCACAAGCTTTAGCAACCATAACCGCAGCGGCTCCCATAGCATTTCTTAATACTGTACTTAGCACTGCTGATGGGGCTTCTTCAACTACCTTCTGATGTCTTCGTTGGATACTACAATCCCGTTCGAATAAATGGACAACATTCTCATGTTCATCTGCCAATACTTGAATCTCTATATGTCGCGGAGATTCTACATACTTCTCTATAAAAACAGAACCATCTCCAAATGCAGATTTGGCCTCGCTAATTGCTCTTTCCATTTGTGCTCCTAACTCTTCGAGATTCTCGACGATTCTCATCCCTTTTCCTCCGCCTCCAGCAGAGGCTTTAATTAGTATAGGTAGCCCAATCTCTGATGCGATGTGCTTTGCTCGCTCTACATCTTCTATCGCTTCATCTATTCCTGGAACCATTGGAATATCGTATGCTTTTACTGCTTCTTTTGCGGCTAACTTACTACCCATTACTCTAATAGCATGTGGTTTCGGTCCTATAAAAATAAGCCCCTCTTTTGATACTTTTTCTGCAAAGACAGCATTCTCACTTAGAAATCCATAGCCTGGGTGAATAGCATCAACTTCTAACGCTTGGGCAATTTCGATAATAGAATCCATTTTGAGATAGGACTCGGATGATGGCGAAGGGCCCAAATAAGCCGCTTCATCCGCAAATCTTACAAAAGGTGCCACCCTATCTGCTTCAGAATAGACTGCAACTGTTTTAATTCCTAACCGTCTAGCGGTTCTCATCACTCTTAGGGCTATCTCCCCTCTATTGGCAACTAATATTTTCTTAATAGTCTTCATTACACTTATACTCGATTTTGAAATTCACCCCAAGCTTTCTTACATAATCGATCTGTCATCGATTCGAAAAAATAGCTTCCGGCAGCAGGATCAACAACACGATCCATATAACTTTCTAATTGCAAAACATGATTAATATTTCTTGATATTCGATGATTATGAGTTTCCTCTTGCATCGATTCAGAATAAGTCATTGGATAAATTATATCCCCCCCTCCGATCACAGCACCTAAGATTTGGCTTGTGTTTTTTATAAGATTATAATTCGCATCATTCGACTGGTCACTTTCTTTTAACCAAGTTTCTATAATTATCGATGGTTCATCTTCTACATTATATATACTGCATAATTGACTCACTAACAACCTAATGCTTCTTAGTAATACAATGTTCCTATAGTAATTATCCCTTACAGTAATCGCATATTGCAACTTTGAAAACAGCACATCTAATCCGATTCTATTTTCTTGACCTAATTGAAACAATGAATAGGTTTTCGTTAAAATAGAGACAAGTACCTCAACTGAACTTTCATCTTCAATTTCAAGCGAACTGATCTTAACTCTAAACAAGGGTAATAATGAAAATATGTCTTTTAATAAACCCTTGTAAGATGAGTCATCTATCGATATATCAATACTCCCTTTAATAACCGAATTATTCTGCCCCCTACTTTTGACGACACTACAGAATGATTTAATCCCCTGAAGTGGATTATCGATATTCCTAAGATTCAAATGAGTAGAGATCCATTCATGTTGAACTTCAGAGAAAATTCTTTTGATATCTTCTTCCTGAGTTATAGTAAGATCAATATTAATGGCTGAAGCGCCTTGTCCTAATGCATCTAAAATGATTCTATTGGAATCTACCGGTTTAGAAGCAACGATTCGCTCACCGATTTGCCATGAGTTATTGCTTTTATTCAGCCCCAAATGAGGATTCTCACTTGGGAGGTCTTCACTATGGTAGAAAGGAGTTGTATTTATGCCTTCAAAACTCCAATCCAAGTCTTCTACAACATCACCCCCTTTTCGATCAGTAAGTATTTTCGCAAGCCATTCTTCCTTACTTACTTTATCAAATTCTTTAAATAGACTTATTGAACTCATAACTCCATCTCTATTAGCACTGCTTTCTTTTCTACAGCAGCACCTTTTTGAACAGAAATATGACTAATAACTCCATCCTTCTCGGCCTTTAGGACATTTTCCATCTTCATAGCCTCCAGAATGAGAAGGGCTTGTCCCTTTTCCACCTCTTGACCTTTCTCAACTAACACATCTAAAATCAATCCCGGCATTGGTGCGACAACTATGTTATCGACCTTGTCACTTGCCAACTTGAAGCCCATCTTCTGAATAGAATTATCCAATTCGTCATGGAGTTTCACGTCATGAATACTGCCATTCACCTCAACCTTAACAAGCTTTGATGAATGGTCTATGGATAAAATACGTATATTAAAAGTTTTCCTTTCATGAATGACATGATATTCGTCATCATTCGTTTTAATAATATCAAGATTTGATAGTATCTCATTATCTACAATGAATTCCTTATCACCTATCAGTGCTTTCAACTTCATAATACAAGCTCGTAATTATGGTCGTAAGATACGGTAATCAGCTAAGGAATACTCTGGATATTATTGAACACCTTACTATGAAGTAATCAATTAATGAGCATAACAAGGACTTAGCAGTAGAAATAGGACTGGTCCCGTTACTGCAACGTATAACCACAAGGGGAATACCCATCTTGCTAATTTTACGTGTTTCTCAAACTGGTGTGTATAGGCTCTTATATAAGTAAAGAGTATAAATGGCAAGATAGCTGCCGCCAAAATGATGTGTGTGATCAGTAAGAAGAAATAAAATATTCGAATAGAACCAACTCCGCAAAAAGTTGTTTCTGGCGTCGTAAAATGGTATATGACATAAGACAATAAGAACAATGCACTTAGCAGCATCGCTGTAGTCATCAACTTGCGATGCACCATCGCGTTATTTCTCTTTATAGCATATAAAGCAGCTATTAAGACTAATGCCACTATTCCATTAAGCGTTGAATAAAAGGAAGGAAGCCATGTAAAATCAATATCTGTATCAATATGGATCCTACGCATCGAGACTACCAAGATAAAGACGCAAGCTGATACGACCCACGCAAATTTATTAAGCTTCTTCTCAAGTTGAATTTTAGGAGGGACGACTGAACTCATTCTTCTTTCTTTTGTCTTTCTAATTTGATAGACTTCTTCTTTTGCATAGGAATCACAATAGAAAGGTGTCTGATAATTTCTTTTGCTATGTCTTCATGAACTGTATAAGTAGCACGTACTTCATTCCCTGTATCCAGAAGTATATAGTCGTGTGGCCCGTTATAGTCAAGTTCCATTTGTTGAAATGAGAGATTATTAATTTTCTCAGGAACACTACTACCTGGATCATCTCCTATAGCTATAATCTCAAACAGTGGCTTTTCTATAATACGATCATCTATCTCATAAAGTAGCTCATAATTTTGATTAGACTTCATACTCGGCAACATAATCAATTTCGCTTGACCATCCGCTTTTACGTAAGGAGCGATGTATTCCAAAGTATTCTTATCCAAGGTCTTAGGTATCAACGTTTCAAGTGCTGCCATGCGATATTCAACGCCTTTCTTTAGGTATATCCATGAAACTAACGGTGCTATTGCCAATACTGCAACAAGCGCAATAATATTGAAGTAGCTACTTACTTTATTACCAGAAGACTTCGTTTCTTCTTTCATTATTTAGGCCTATTAGTAGAGATGGAGGTAAAAAACCGCCACTCTATAATTTATCTTTATTTGATCCGGTAAAGCATTCCGGTAGACGGTGCTTCCTTAATTGAAGCCTCATTCTTCTCTTTTATTAGATCTCTTCGATCTCCCCAGTCGCTGCCTTCAGCTAGAAAAGCAATAACTGCCCATACCAACAGTAATGTAGGAAGCAATACCGATTTCATTAATGCTGGCACCTCATACTTCATGTGCATGAACTCATATACGATAAGATATGCTTTGATTATACTCATGATAATCATAATCCCTCCAAGTACAATAAGTGGAAAGTGAACGCCATCAATAATATAACCTTTACCCAAAAGCGCAAATGCAACTTCTACAATCGTTATAACAGCCAATATAGATATGATCTTTACTGCCGTCTTTTTAGATGCTTGATAATCTTGTGCCATCTTTTTCTCTTTTTTATAGTAAGTAGAATACTAAGAATACAAATACCCATACGAGATCTACAAAGTGCCAATACAGACCGATCTTCTCTACCATCTCGTATCCATTCTTTCGATCGACATATAATCCCGATAATACATTGATCATAATAATCGTCAAGAATACCAGTCCACTAAAAACGTGGAAACCGTGGAAGCCTGTAATAAAGAAGAACAACGCTCCAAATGCCCGTGGGCCAAAACTCAATTCCTTTTCAATACCTTTATCTGTACCCTCCGTAACTTCGTACGCTAACTTATGATACTCACCTTCGTGATTATGAATCAAATAAGAATCACCTGGTACGAAAATGTCTCCTTTACTGATATCATGACCGTCACCTTCTAAGTATATACCGTGTTCAGTATGTGAGCCAAATGGATTTGTATGATACGAGACACTTTCTCCAACGATCAATGTTGACCACTCCCATGCTTGACAGCCTAAGAATGCAGCTCCTCCTAATATAGTCAGCAACATCCAGAAAGCGACTCCTTTGGTATTCTCTTGATGCCCTTCTTGGACCGCTCTTACCATCGTAAATGAACTGGCAAGAAGTATAAAAGTCATTAATGTTACGAACATTAATGGTGCGTGGTGGATTCCTCCTGGAAATGTAGAAAACACAAAATCCGGAACGGGCCAACTTGGACTACTCACTCTCAATGCTCCATATGCGATCAAGAATCCTGCAAATGTAAATGCGTCAGATAGCAAGAAGTACCACATCATCAGCTTGCCATAACTCGCCTTAAACGGCGGTGATGCGCCTTCCCAATTCGCTACTTGTGAGTCGTGATGACCCAATGTATCAACAGCCATAATCTATCTACTTAAGTATAAGAAGATTAATAAATACACCCACAGCAAATCGACAAAATGCCAATAGTGTAGGGTTAATTCAAAATTTATTTTTCTGCGTTCCGTCAGTTTATATTTCTGCGTAAACGATTTTATTACTCCTATTATCAATGCCACAAGACCTCCTAAGATATGAAGTGCATGAACTCCTGTTAGCATATATAAGAATGACCCAGCCGGATTACCTTTTAGGTCTACCCCAATACTATATAAAGCATTCCATCCTTTATATTGCAAAGCCAAAAATGCGATTCCTAAAATCAGACTTCCTACAAGGTATAATCGGTAAGGTTGTACATCTCCTCTCGAAAAGGCCTTGAAAGACAAGTGTAATAATACACTTGACATCAAAAGAACCCCTGTACTTACAAAAAAGACATTCGGTAATTCAAATTCCAACCAATTCCCTTGTGCTTCGCGTACTACATATGCACTTGTAAGAGCAGCAAACATCATACAGATACTTGCCATAGAAATCCATAATGCAAATTTCAAAGGGTGAATATTACTATTCGTATTCTCGTATCTCGATGTTATAGATTCTATCATGATTTTACATTTTATCAATTATTAAAATCATCATCACTACAGGTATATATAGTAATGAACTGAACATCAAATTCTTAGCTGAATTCAAATCAAATTCTTTCTCAAATAGAAGAGCATACCACAGATAAA
>JBLIDB010000127.1:0-14130 GCA_047634015.1 Saprospiraceae bacterium | reverse complement strand
TTAACTCTCCTGAAAGTATATCCTGCTTTGCCATCTTCTAAAGATTGAATACAGCTCGGTTCACAATCTCAAGATAACAAATTCTAATTCTATTCATAGGTTCATGCAACAATGCCTAATTTGACCACAACGCAACAGACCTCATTGTTTCCATCTTCATATGTGGACTTATTTGGGGATACGGAATTTGGAAATATACTATTAGACCTTAGGTTTGCTACCAAGAATGTTACAAATACGAATGATAGAATCAACAAGGATATTACCCAAATAGATTCATTTATTGGTTTGAGGGACTCCACGTTCCGCGAGGAGCCGTATGTCCCTTATTAAGATATTTGATGTTAATGGTTATATTAGGATCTGAAAGTTATTTTGAAATGCGAAAAGAGAAAATCATTAATTGATGCTAGCTTATAAGCTGTATGTGAAGGTCAAATTTTGTTTTTTTTAGTAGAACATTCACTATATGCCACTGCGAACCAAATGATAAAATTACTTAGAAGAATTCGTTTCGGTATAATGGAGAAGAACAATACTGGAAAGTATTTGTAATTTACCATTGGAGAGGTTGTTCTTCTAATCATTGGTATCTAATCGCAATTATTAATTGGAATCAAGATAAAACTGATCTAAAAATTGAAAAATTATTATTTAAGCCTTTTTCTCAAAAATGGTGTTGATGAAGAATGTCGTATAGGTCCATCTATGAGATATATAGTTAAGGTCTTTGAGAATACACTAAATGAATCATTATGAACGGATTCCCTTTCCCAATCTTCCTGTTAATTCTTCTCTTTTTTAACTTGTTTTCTTGTAGGCATCAGGAATCTTCGGAAGGAGATTGGAGAATGTATAGCAGCGACCACTTTGGAAGTAAATACTCTCCTCTCGATCAAATAAACCGCGAGAATGTTAAAAATTTGAAACTTGCCTGGAGCTTTAAAACTGGAGATATGCGGACTTCCCCAGCTACGACAATTGAATGTAATCCGATCATTATTCAAGGAATCATATACTTAACAACTCCTGGATTGAAAGCAGTAGCACTGGATGGGAAATCGGGAAAAGAAATTTGGTCATTTGATCCATATAAGGGTAGTGATGCTGGAGGAGTTAATAGAGGAGTAACTTATTGGTCATCGGGGGTTAATAGACGAATCTTTTATGTAGCTGGTTCAAATCTATATGCTTTAAATGCAAAGACAGGAGATTTGATTCCTGATTTTGGTGAGAATGGAATGGTTGATCTTTATGAAGGCTTAGGAAGAGATGTAAGATCGATGTGGGTAACGGCGGCTACACCTGGAATTATTTATAACGATCTTTATATTCTTGGCTCCACCTTAGGTGAAGGACCAAATCCTGCTGCCCCTGGACATATTCGTGCCTATAATGTCAATACTGGGAAACTGATTTGGTCATTTCGTACCATACCTAATCCCGGAGAATTTGGTTATGAAACTTGGCCCGATGATGCTTGGAAAACCATTGGGGGCGCTAATGCATGGGGTGGTTTTACGCTCGATACAGAACGAGGGATCGTATATTGTGGAACAGGTTCTCCGGCTTATGATCACTGGGGCGGAAATCGCCTTGGATCAAATTTATTTGGAAATTGCATTTTAGCAATCAATGCAAATACGGGGGAAAGAATCTGGCACTATCAGGTCGTACACCACGACATTTGGGACTATGACATTCCCTGTCCGCCTAATTTGATACAAGTCAAAAAAGATGGAAATATTATTGACGCCTTAGCGCAACCCACCAAAATGGGGCACTTATTCATCTTAAATAGAGACACTGGAGAACCTATTTTTCCAATAGAAGAACGGGCTGTTCCCCAATCAAAAATACCCGGAGAGGAAAGTTGGCCCACTCAGCCTTTTCCTCCAAAATCACTGGTCTATGCACAGCAGCGATTTACAGAAGCAGAAGCAACAGATCTCACTCCCGAATCCAATCAATGGGTAAAGGAATGGCTGAGTAAAATGGAAACGGGGGATATTTTCCTTCCTCCAAGTGAGCAAGGTGCAGTTACTCTGCCGCAATTCAATGGCGGAACGGATTGGGGTGGTGCAGCATATCAACCTAATTTTAGAACCCTCTTTGTCAATGCTAGTAATGAAGCAGAATGGATTTCTATGGAAAAGGCTAAAAAGGGGGAAGGGCAAACTTATTATGAGTTAGGGGGACAGATTTACGGGGCTGTTTGTTCTGCATGTCATGGCTATCGAGAGGCAAAGAATCCTGGGGCACCTTCACTTGAACATTTGAAAAATCTTCGTGAAACAATGACTAAAGATGCTGTTCATCAAGTGCTGATGAATGGGCAAGGAGCTATGCCTAAATTTTCCTCTCTCTCAGACGATGAGCGGAAGGCAATTTTAGATTTCCTATGGGAATCCGGGAAAGAAGAAGAGGTTGATGCAGCAACTGTGAATCTCACAATTGCAAGAGAGATTCCATGGTTGGCAACAGGCCACAGAACGATCAAAAGCCCTGAAGGATTTCCAGTCAATAAACGCCCTTGGGGTGTACTAAATGCTATCGATCTCGATAAAGGAGAAATCAAATGGCAAGTGCCTTTAGGAACTTATCCGGAATTGGAAGCTAGAGGATTTGAGCCTACTGGAACCTTTAATATGGGCGGACCAATAGCCACTGGCGGAGGACTGGTTTTCATTGGAGCGACTATGGATGAAAGATTCAGAGCCTTTGACCAAGAGACGGGAGAAGTTCTTTGGGAATTTCAAATGGATGCAGGTGGATATGCAACACCAGCTACCTTCGAGGTTGATGGAAAACAATATGTGATCATTGCTGCTGGAGGTGGTGGAAAACCCGGAACCAAACCAGGAGAGATGTATTATTGTTTTGCCTTAGAGGGTGTATCAAAATAATCTACTACGCTTCAAGAAACGTTCTTATTTTGAATATATTCATTAAGAAAAATGGTTTTTAATCCTTAATTATTTTTAATAAAGGCTTTTATTCTGTGGTTTTGGCTAATATCTCTAAGAACGCTTTTTTTTGATTGGCAGCGTAATACCATCTTTAAAGAACAGATTAATAGTGGGCTTAAAAAATTATAACGAACGCATGATAAAGATTCTAAAAAAATTCTTTAGCACTAATTTTGATTAATTTTGGTCTTTACGTTCAGGGCCATGAAATTTAACTATGTTCTCACCAAAAACTAGGAGAAATCTACTAAAGGTCATTCCATTCGGGATCATCACTTGTCTTTCTACTATCATTTATGTGCTGATTGAAAAAGGGATATTAGGCGATTACGCGTCATATCCTTCTACTGGAAATCCATACGTGTTTAATCTTGTTTTACCTCCAGTAGCGAGTATGGTTTTGGGGTTACTTATGGGCGCTTTTGAAGTACTATATCTTAATAGATGGTTTCAAAAAAATAGTTTTCTAAAGAAGATCATATTTAAGACTGCTATCTATATGTTTTTGATAACCGGGTCCATTATGTTTATCTCAATCATTGGCCATGCTTATGAAATGGGAGTAAGTCCTTGGGATAAAGAAGTGCTTGTTTACGCTACCAACTTTTTTTCAAATTTCGCTTTCTGGTCGATAGAGATATTCTTGGCAGCAACAATCAGTATTTGCTTGTTTTATACAGAAGTAAGTGATAATATAGGCCATGGTGTATTGCTGAATTTTTTTACAGGGAAATATCATCAACCAATAGAAGAAGAAAGGATATTTATGTTTCTCGATATGAAGTCTTCAACAGCGATTGCTGAAAAATTAGGGCATATTCAATATTTTAAATTGCTTAAGGAATATTATTCTGATTTGTCAGATCCAATTGTAAATTATGGAGGCGAAATATACCAATATGTAGGTGATGAAGTTGTTGTATCATGGAAGTATAACGCCGGTGGTTCGAATAATAATAGCCTTAATTGTTTTTTTGAGATGAAAGCATTGCTTAAGAATCAATCCAAGAAATATGAATCCGTATTTGGAGTAATTCCATCCTTTAAGGCTGGAATTCATTTAGGTAAGGTCACAACTGGTGAAATTGGTGCGATTAAAAAAGATATCATTTTCTCAGGAGATGTTTTAAATACGACAGCTAGAATTCAGGGACTCTGTAATAAATATAAAGTTGATTTACTTACCTCTGAAAAATTAATAATGGCCTTAGATATAAGTAAGGAGTTCCAGTTGAAAGAATTAGAGGAAGTTGAGTTGAGGGGAAGAAATGAAAAAATAAAGTTGTTTGCGATTATAAAGCCGTAATCTATTGGAATAATGTTACTTAGCGCAAAGCGATACTTGTTCTTGCATTACATATTATAATCAAGGAAGCAAGGTTACATCACACCATATAGATATAGAATTTTGCCGTTAACCAATTCGATTTCTACTTGCCAGATATATGCGGGGACTTCCAATTTTATCTTCAACTCTTCCATCCCATAATATATCACTTTCTACATTTTCAAAAGAACCTTTGGAATAGATGGTGCCTCCCCATCGATCCAGTATCCTGAGTTTATTTATACGTGAGAAACCACATCAAGGAGTTAAAGGAAACAAATCCTTGTTACTAACAGAATGAGGACTAAATACGTTTGGAATATAAATAGGGATGTCAACTGATAAAAACACATTCACGGTAGCACTGTCTTTGCAATCGTTTTCATTTTCGACCGTTAGAGAATAATTGGTTTGTGTAGCCTTCAATAAAACTGGTAATAGACAATCATTACTCATTAATAGAAGGGAGAGTAGACTTATTAAAATTCTGTTTGACATGGTCGAAAGCAATAAAGATGTCTGGAAGACATCTGATTGAGGGAGCCGCGAATAAGGATGGGTGGCCTTTTATTTTACCTTAATTTTTATTTCGATCTAAAGAAAATGAAAGGAATAGTGTTGATACAATAATGTAATTGGAATAACTGCCTTAACGCAATCATACATGCTTGCTAATATCTATGCCAGTAGTCTTCCGATAGAACTCCGTAGCATAGGAATCCGTCATTCCAGATATAAAATCTACTACTGAAAGTACTTGTAAGTAGGGTCTTTCTGTAATCTCATATTCTGTAAATTGATATGGGATCAGTCTCAGCGCCATTCTATCAGTTCCTTGTTTTCTTTTTCTCAGTACGGCAGGCACAAAGAGATTTAATAAGTGAGACATGACGTGAAACCCAGTAATTTCAATTTCAATAACAGAATGATGATTATAAATTTCTTTCCGAGACAATGTCATTATATCCGAGAGGGCAGGGCTCGATTCTTCTATAAAATCGATAAGTGTATGATCCCATGTTCCTTTTAGGATTTCCTCTTGATGATTCAAGAATGTCTCCGCTGCAGCATTTGTAAGTGAGTTGATAGTCTTGGCGCGGAGATAGGAGATGGAATCATTTGCATCTAATATGGCATTGTAATTAGAATTTATTTGATCAATGTTGTCATTTGGACGATTAAGATCTCTTATAATACTTAGAAAGGAATCACTTACTTTGGCCTTTCCTATGATCCCTATTCTATGTGCATCTTCCATGTCGATCACACGATAACAGATATCATCAGCGGCCTCTACAAGATATACAAATGGGTGTCTTCGGAATATGATAGGATTCTGAGATTCGCAATACATATTGAGTTCTTCCATAATCGAAAGGAAGGTTTCCTTTTCGGATTGAAAGAAGCCGTATTTTTTGCGGTGTTTATAGCGCTTATCTATAGCCTTGGATTCACAAGGATATTTAAGAATAGCGGCAAGCGTAGTATACGTCAACCCCATTCCGCTTATGGGCTTATCTCTATATGGGTGTGTGAGAACGCGCAGTGCATTGGCGTTCCCTTCGAATGTGATCAGATCCGTCCATTCCAGATCATTGAAGTAGGAGCGGAGTGGTTTACCTTCTATATGAACCTTGGCATTCTCAATGAAATAGTTTGAGATAGCCTTCTCTCCACTATGACCAAAGGCTGGATTCCCAATATCATGGGCAAGGCAAGCTGCTGCAAGAACACTTGCAAGATCAAATTGATAAAACTGTAGTGATTCGTAATCCGTAGGATCGATTACATGAGCGGAGAGATGTCTTCCGATGATCGTTCCTAAAGTACGACCAACACTGGCTACTTCTAGAGAATGAGTGAGTCTATTATGAACAAAGGTACTTCCAGGTAATGGAAACACCTGTGTCTTGTTCTGTAATCTCCGAAAGGACGAAGCAAAAATTAAGCGATCATAATCTCTCTGATACTCTGTACGAGGTATCTCACTTGTCTTACTCATGCCGGTTCGACGATTCGAGTAACAATTATCCCATTGCATCATGAAGACAAAGATATTATTCGGTGAGTAAGAACAGGCCTTGGTATGAATCGTATTTTCTTTGTTAGTTTTGTTAAACGGAACTTATCTATAGCTATGGGCAAATCACTATTAATTTTTAGTCTTATTAGCATTACTATTTTTGCTTGTAAGCCCAATGAAATTGACTCATCGGAAGTCTCAACCCAAGGGATGTTCGAATTCCCTGGAGCGTTTATGAGTGATGATGATGGAAATATTCCAGCATATTTGGATCCTGATAAGATTCTATGCAATGGTAAAGGAATAAGAGTTGCTAATTGTATTAGTAGACAACTTCAAAGCGGTATTTGCTTGGGTATCATAAAACACCACAAACGCGTATACGCCATAGAGATTCCCTGCGATAATATAAAGAAAGCAGAAGTTGATAGTATACATATAGAATCTATGATTTATTAGGCCTTAATAAACTGCATTATGAGAATTATATCAATATCCATTTTTATTTTTTTAATAACATCATCATATGCTCAGGAAGCACATCGTCGTTGGCGTAAAATGAACCAAATAAGGAATGACAAATTTGATTTGATTCTTCCTGAAGTCATGCGAGAGAATGATATCGATATGTGGATTGTCATGAATCGAGAAGGAAACTTTGACCCATTGTATCCCGATCTTGGCGAAGGATATGTTGGGTCAACAGGATACTATATTTTTACAGATAAAGGGGGCGATCGCATAGAAAGAGCCGTACTTGGTATTAGTGGATATTTGCTAGAAGAAGGAGGGGCATATGATTACTTTGGATCAGAACCTGAACTTAGATCATTCGTAGAAGAGCGAAATCCTCAACGGATTGGGTTAAACTATTCAAAATCTATAGGGGGAGCAGATGGGCTTTCTTATTCGGGATATCTGGAATTGAGTGAGACGCTGGGTCCAGCCTATACTGAACGATTTGTTTCTGCAGAAAAATTAGTTTCTGATTTTCGATCTCGAAGAGTGGCTAGTGAAATAGCGGCATATGGAGAGGCTTGTGAGTTATCATATACTATTGCGGAGAAAGCCCTGTCGAATGCAATTATAACGCCAGGAAAAACGACTCTTGAAGAAGTCGCATGGTGGATGAAGGAGCAGCTTCATGAACATAACTTAGAATCTTCATTTGGAATGCCTTCAGTCTATGTGACGGGTATCCGTGGGATTATGGCGACCTCTACAGATAGGATCATACAGAGAGGTGATGTGCTAACAATAGATTGGGGAGTAGGATTGATGAATATGTATACTGATATGAAGAGAATGGCCTACGTCTTAGATGACGGAGAAACCGATGTGCCAGAAAGTATCAAAATTGCATTTAGTCAAGGAGTTAAAGTTAGGGATATTATAAAGCGTACGATCAAACCTGGAGTTACTGCACAAGAGGCAGAAGATGCAGTTTACGAAGCATTGGAAAAAGAAGGGTTTAATAAAATGAAAGGCTTTAATCAATTTACAGAAATGGACAAAACGGATGTAATAATAGGTTGTCATTCTGTTGGTAATTGGGGGCATGGCGTAGGTCCATCGGTCGCTTTTTTTAATCCCAAAAGGAAAGAATTTGTGCTCAAATCATCTAATCTTCTATCTATTGAATTATTTGCTTATACCAAATTGAAAGAATGGGGAGGTAGAAAATTAAGAGTGGCCTTAGAGGATGATGCCATTCTTACAGAAAGAGGAGTGGAATGGTTATATCCGATTAATCCGAGAGTACTGGTGATAAAGTAGTAGGTATTTAATTAAGACCAATTGGAATTTATTTCTATTTATTTTTGTATCGCATGATGAATTTAATATGGCGCGACTTTATAATTTCTAATTAGCAATATGAGCGATTCTTCTATTCGGATTCTCAAAACCCTTGCTTGCATTATAGTTGGAGCTATAATATGGTCTATGGCAGGAAGCAACAATGTACCCATTGTGGCATGGCATGTATTTGCTGTATTTATAGCTGTTTTATTGAGCTTTATTCTAAGACCATATCCTATGGGTATGATGGTTTTAGCGGGATTACTAATATTGACTATCTCCGGAGAGATTACGATTCAAGAATCGCTGTTAGGCTTCGCGGATTCTACGGTATGGCTTGTAGTTGCGGCATTCTTAATTGCGGCGGCAATGATTGATACTGGATTGGGCAGGCGAATAGCACTAAACCTGGTTAGAAAACTTGGTCGAACGGTCAAAGGATTAGCTTATGCGATTTGCGGTTCCGAGTTTATTCTTGCCACAGTCATGCCCTCCAATACTGCAAGGGGAGGAGGCATCCACGCGCCAATAGTTAATGCTTTGGCACATTCCTTAGGATCTACAAAAGACGACCATCCTGAACGGGCGGGTCGATATCTCAGTATCGTAGGAGGACATGCAAATCTTATTGCGGCGGCTATGTTTATGACAGGAATGGCCGCGAATCCACTTGTGACCAAAGCAGTAAACGATGTCTATGGTATTGAATTTGGATGGGGTACTTGGGCATTGGGTTCTATAGTTCCAGGCTTAGTTTCATTAGCACTATTGCCACAGCTAATTTATTTTCTTGCCAGGCCTACCCTTGATGATGGCAGAGCCGCTCAATTACTTGCTCAAGAGGAGTTGAAAGTCATGGGCCCAATGACATTAAGAGAAAAAATAATGGCTTGTGTTTTAGTGCTTTTGCTTGTGTTATGGACGACTAAATTTATCCATGGGATGGGTACGACAACGGTCGCTTTGCTTGCTGTTATGGTTTTACTTTTTACAAGAGCGCAAAAATGGGATGCTATTATTAGCAATAAGCTTGCTTGGGATACATTGATCTGGTTAGGGGGATTATTAACAATGGCTAACCTCTTGTTGAAATATGGATTTATTTCCTGGTTTGTAGATAATGTCCAATTGTCAGTTTCTGGCTATTCTGGGTTGAGTGCTATTCTCATTCTTGGAGTCATATATTTCTATTCTATGTATTCGTTCTCTATGCTAACGGCACATATCGCTTCCATGGTAGGTCCTTTCTTAGCAGTATGCTTGGCAGCAAATGGGCAGCCCTATGTTGCAGCAGCAATATTTGCATATTTCTCATGTCTCTGTGGTTGTACTACCAATTATTCTTCGGGTCCAATAATCATCTACTATGGATTGGGATATGTAGCCGCACCGAGATGGTTTTCTATCGGATTTGTGGTTTCCTTATTTCACATGATTATTTGGATCGGAGTAGGCCTAGCTTGGTGGAAAGTTTTAGGTTGGTGGTAGCATATACTGATCAAACAATATTGAACGTAAATTGAGTTTATTTTAGAAACGCCCAATTTTCTCCATTCGTTTCTTTCGATTACATGCTATGCGAATCAAATTATAGCAATAAGTGTCTCAATTTTCAATTCGCTCATAATCGAACGTTCAATGTTTGGCCCTACTGCTGTTCACATCTGTTACCAAGGGACCACTCTCTAGAAAACTCCCAAAGCCCCAAGTCTTCTACATTCCATTCCAATTGTTCTAATACATCTTCTGCGAATGTTTTAATCTTATTCATTTCTATTTCTGAGATCGCTGCTTTTATAAATGATACTTCGATTTTATTACGATGCATTTTAACACGCGTGGATTTATCTGTGCCATTCCATTCATTGATACTTTGTAGGGCAGTAAAGTTTTTCGAAAATGCGTATTGAAAGTCTTTATTAAACTTCTTTGGATAGGTAAGTTTCATTTCAAATGCATCGTCATCAATATTCAACTTGAGTTTCAGATCACGGTCTATGCTGATACTTACATGTTTTTCAGTCTTTGAACTTGAGCTTGTAATTGTACTTGAAGAATTTGGATGGGCGGGTGGTGTTGGTTGGCTCTGTGCGGTTACAATATTGAATACAAACACAACAATTATCAAAGAGAGCAAATTTTTCATGACTTTATTTTTTAACAGGTAATAATGTTTAGACAACCTATTCCAAGACTAATGCCAAGTTCCATATAATTGATAATGAGGTTATTATATATTGTGTAATTAGTATATAGTGCGAAATCGCACATCTATGTTCGATAGTGATTATATAGAATGACGGATAAAATAGTTGAAAACGCGATGCGAAAAAACAAGAATTTGCACTTAGCTCATTCCATGTTTTTCTAATTTTTAACCTTGGCTGGTTTAAATAAAAATGACAACTATGAAAGGAGGAGCATTACAGCATACCGGAATGATAATAACGGATTTCCTTCTTTTGATTCAAGAAATTGGAAGGGTTTAGCTCCATGATGATGATCAAGTTCTGCTATGAGCAAGTCCTTAGTGAAGAAGGTACATACTAAGATATACAAAAACCAAAAAAAAATTAAAAATTAAAAATTTAAAAAGTATAAAATTATCCAAATGTCCTTAGCCAAGAAGAGGTATTATTTTACGAGAGTTTGGAATCTGAATAAAGTGCGAAAGCACAACAATAAATATAGATCATTGGGCAGGTAGTCCTAGATTTTAAAATGAGTACATTAAATAAATCAAATAGCGGTTTGATAGGCAGGTGTTTCAAAATGCCTAACGGCACATATTCGAGCCGTTAATAAACTTAATAGGGTTAGAATTGAAGTACATCTTTTCAATATTGATAATAATTGCTTTAAGTATTGGATACTTCATATACAATTGCAAAAAGGATGCTCGAAGAATTATGTCTTTCACAGATGAACTGGAATTTGTTACTAAGGAAATGAAACACTAAATTTCAATCAGGTGGTAGCTATTTGAATGAGGTAAATATTCTATGCCCCGCATTGATAAATAAGCTCATCAACAAACATGACCTTTGCGAAATAGATTATTATCAATGAGAACATGGGTATCGCATTTGTTTTTAGTTGCCAAACTAAAATGGTAAGAAAAAGTATTTTTGATTCTGATCCAAAATATAATCTGGAGTGGACTCAATTTTATCAAAATAACGAATACCACAAAAAACTACTTCATTACGAACAATTTACTGATTATTGAGCTCAGCCTATAAAACTTGAGAATGGATGGTTGGTACTAGATAGAACAACAATTTTACTTCGACCAAAAAATGGATATAACAATTAGAAACAAACGTTCCGTGGTGCGGCTATTCCCGACATTTTTGCTAGCGTTGTACCAAACGAACCTTTACTACTATATAAATTTAAAACGTAGATTTTGGGTTAGGAGCCAAGTCGTTCCTGCGCTATGTAAAAAGCAAAAAGTACTTGGTGGAGCTTATACGAGGATATTGAGTTAGATTGGTTTGAATCATTTGGTGAGACGAGTGGGATTTATTAGCAACAAATTACTATTAAATCGCTATTGGATTAAAAAACTACCTTCGAGCGATGTGGATGTATTTAGGTTTGTTGGCGGCGCTTTTTCTTGGATTACATAGTCTATGCAAAAAACATGCAGTACAAGGTAATGAAGTGTTCCCTGTGCTATTAGGTACGGTGTTCAGTGGTTTTTTATTCGTCTCTGTATTTTATGTAATATCTATCTTTTATCCTGATTATGCCATAGCCAATGGATACGATTTTCAGCATATTACTGCCCCAAAGCACGGTTTTATATTCTTCAAATCTATGCTGATGGCTGGCTCTTGGATATTGGCCTATCAAGCGCTTAAGCACTTACCCCTTACTATCGTTACACCCATTAGATCCGCAGGGCCATTTTTTACCTTTATTGGGGCTATAATAATCTATAAGGAGAGTCCCAATTTCTATCAATGGATTGGATTTTTCTTGATTATTTTTTCTGTGATTCTATATTCTCGAATTGGCAAAAAAGAAGGCATCGATTTTAAAACCAACAAATGGATATTTGCCATTATTGGAGCTACTTTTCTCGGAGCAAGTAGTGGTTTATACGATAAGTTTCTGATTCAGACTATCAACCTAAACCCACAGACCTTGCAGTTTTGGTTTTGTCTATATACTATCCTCATATTGCTCATTATATTAAGTATTACGTGGTTTCCGTACGCCGAGAAGCGCAATGCATTTACATTTAGATGGACTATTATAGCTGTAGGTATATTATTGCAAGCGGCAGATTATTTTTACTTCAAGGCTTTGCAAGATCCGGAAGCCTCGATCATGCTACTTTCGGCTATTAAGCGTAGTCAATTAATAATTGCAGTAGGAATTGGTGGAATCGTATTCAAAGAGAAGAACAAACGTAAAAAAATGTTGCCTTTAGCAGGTATTCTGCTTGGTGTATTTTTGATTTTGTATGCTTAGCAGCTACTATTATTTATAACGAAATACTCTTTGCTCCAATAACCTACTTCTTGTCTCAATGGTGTACGGAGCCTGTTCGCATTATCCGCTATATGGGCTCGTATTTACTCTTGATGTCTGCGGTAAGGACTCGAAGATGCCATCCTCTCTATCAGCTACTCAATACCAAAGCTCCTGATTTCGATCCAGATAACGATTGGTGGGGTAGTCAGTTAACGATCGACTAGTGAGAGAAAACCCAAAGGAATCTTCTTGGACAAATCTTGGCAAAATCTCTATTCCTGTTCAGGAATTATTGGGAGGTACTACCTGTTGCAGTGATTAAGTTCTAAATAGGAATCCTAAAAGGGTTAGATATTGTAATAATAGTTAAGAACAGAATTTGCGAATCAATCTCGACAAAGCAGCTTATGAAGCTTGAATTCAACTAACAAATGCAACAGCTTGCTGTTGTCATAAGAATAGGAGCAGCCTACTTGCTTTTGGCCATGGCCAAAAGTATTAAATCAAGCTTAATGCAATATGAGGTGTTTGATAAATGTTTTGCAGAAATAAATTCACTGATATTATTTAAAAAGAAAACAGAAAACCCTCATAACTAATTCATTATGAGGGTTTTATAAGTGACCGCGACAAGAGTCGAACTTGTAACCGCCTGATTCGTAGTCCTGCAGGTTTCTTTAATTACTTTTTATCAGGAGTACGCAACACTCTGTATATCAAGAATTAAGAGAACCAAAACCAGTCTTTCTTTCATTACAGTTCAGTACCATTTATTATTAATGTTCTGAAATTGTTCATATGAAACCTACAAAAAGAAGTTTGCCTACTACTGATATCTATTTAGATCGATCGCATCCAAACGTCAAAGGCCTTTGCTCCGTAAGATAAAGTATAACCGCTATTAGACACTTTGACTATAATTTAGTCTTTTCCTACTCCTCAAACCTCCCTTTCTCACAATGTCTTATTTTCTCCTTTACTTTCTCCAAGATGTCTATCCAATCACAAGATAAGAAGCACTATTCAGAGCGTATACCAGGAACCTTTGATATACTGATTCAAGAAGTTTCAATTCCGTGTGGTACAATTCAGAGATGTTAGATTCAGTACCATCCGATATAGATATATTGTTTCAATTCCGTGTGGTACAATTCAGAGAGAAGGGCCAAGGCTTCATTAGTTTCTCCTATATGGTTTCAATTCCGTGTGGTACAATTCAGAGAGTCTTTGGAGGTTTTAAGGAAGCCAATAAAGTATTGTTGAACACCTATGGAATCATCAATGTAGATATCTCGGGTAATACCTTTCGGAATAATCCCGTAAAACTGGTCGCATTGTTATGGGGGGCTAAAAACAATAGCCATTCTGATAATACCATTTCAAATTCGGGGAAAATTCAGGTTGAAGAAAATTTGAAGTTGAATTTGCTTTATTGAGATTACTATATTCATAGCTTACCTCATACGGGTGTTGTTAGTCAGCCCTTTTCTTATCTGTATATGTGAAGTTCTTGTTTTCGCGTATAG
>JBLIDB010000126.1:0-14141 GCA_047634015.1 Saprospiraceae bacterium | reverse complement strand
ATATTTTAGATCAAAATCAAGTCTTGGATCTCAATAATCTGCGGAGTTATTTATTCTCTATTCAGTATGTTTATTCTCTTTAAATCAGAAATGATTTAATAATTGTCCTGATTGACGATTATAACTGATTGATTATCACGACAAACTCTTTTTTACCTTCATAGCCGTAGCTATAGAAATAAAAAATCTGAAAGGTCCTGCTGTTAAAAACTTGATTGCAGGCATCTTGTTAAATTGTTAATACAATTCTTTACCTAATGATCAAATCTGTAATCGATATTGGCACTAATACTGCCCATCTTCTTATCGGAGAAGTTCGTCAAAAGAATCTGATTCGTACGATCCTTAAGCATAGGGAATACACATATCTCGGAGAACATGGATTGGATAAGATTCATAAAAAGCCTTTGAAAAGATTATTCGAAGCTTTGGTGGTATTTCGGAAGCTTACACAAGAACACGGTTCTCAATCATTGCTTATCATAGGAACAGAAGCCTTGAGAGCTGCGTCAAATGGGCCTGAAATCCAATCTAAAATTGAAGAAATTTCAGGGAGTAAGCCTTTCATCATTTCTGGTGAAACCGAAGCAAATCTCATACGGAGAGGGGCTGAATTGAGCCTAGAGCTAATACCACATAATTATCTCATTATGGATATCGGCGGAGGAAGTGTAGAATTTATCCATGTGGTAAATGGCAAGCAAGTATTACTTCGGAGTCTACCACTGGGTATATCTCGGCTTTATGAGAGATGTAATGGATCAGAGAAACTCAATAAGGAGATTGTCATGGGCATAAAAGATCATATCAAAAATATAGCGTATCAGATACTTTCATCCTGCAAAAAACACGATACGGAACTAACCCTTATAGGAAGTGCTGGCACTTTTGAAATATTTCTTCCAGAAGGCCATTTAGAAGATCCTACTATTAAACAATCAACAATCCCTATTAGTAAAATTAAAGAAAGATATGAAGAGGTCCTTTATTTGGATTCTAATGATCGATCAGAAATCTCATGGCTTCCAGCCGTAAGAAGTAAGTATATCATTGTAGCCCTTATACTAATGCAAACCATCATCGAAGAGACCAATCCAGAAAGATTAATCGTAAGTAAATACGCGCTTAAGGAAGGAGCTATTATTACCAATTCAAGTAGCCTTCGATCTAATTTTTAAATTAGCCTTGGTTGTATTTTTAGATTTGTCTAAATTTGCAAGGACCAGTGCCAAAATAATGAATGATTTTCTACATATTATAACAGAAGAATGGGCCATTCGAGCCCTCATTGCTTCGAGTCTCGTAGGAATCATGTGTGGTGTTATAGGCACCTTTATGGTACTTCGTAATATGTCGCTTATTGGAGATGCCGTTGCTCATGCAATTTTGCCGGGAATATTCTTTGCATTCATTCTTGTGGGATATAGTACTATCGGCTTCTTCATGGGTTCCTTGATTGCGGCGCTTATCACAGCAACTGTTATCACTTGGATACAAAGTAATATCAAGACGAAGAATGATGCAGCTATAGGAATTGTATTCACATTTATGTTTTCTGTAGGTGTGATAGGTATATCATATCTCAATAATCAGCAGGGCGTTCATCTTGATCTCAAAGACTTTTTGTTTGGAACAATTCTGGGGATCTCAAATGAGGATATAATCATCACCGCCTTTGTAGCCATATATTCCATACTCAGCATCATACTATTTTATCGCTATTTGTTTATCACTACATTTCAGCCCACTATTGCGGCGACCATGGGGATCTCTGTGAAACTCGTTCACTACTTTCTAATGGTCATTCTTTCCTTCGCGGTAGTCGCTGCACTTAGAACTGTTGGAATCATTCTCGTTGTAGCCATGCTTATAACGCCTTCTTCCACGGCCCTCCTCTTATCAAAACAGCTCAAGAACGTCCTCATCCTCTCAGGTTTATTTGGTTTTATTTCTGCTGTTGTAGGGCTTTATCTTGCGATTGTATTTGATACAACTCCGGGCCCAGCTATGTGTATTGTAGGTACTTTTATGTATTTCGTTACAGTGTTCTGCGCGCCCACTCATGGCCTAATTGTCAAGTATTGGCGAAAGAGGAAACAATCCATCCAAATTGAAAAAGAGGATATTATTAAGTACCTCTCCAAAAAGAAACACGCAACTCTGAATACAATCGATGACCTGGTAAGCAATCTTGGGATTACAAGAAGCAAACTATCATCAAGATTAAATGAGCTTGTAAATGATGGCGTCCTAATGCTTAGCAAGCAACGATACACCCTTTCGGCAAAAGGAAACATCACAGCCAAAGAATTAGTACGAGCCCATCGACTCTGGGAAACTTTCTTAGTAGATAAGGTCGGCCTGAATGATACAGAGATACATGAAGACGCCGAAAAATATGAGCACCTTCTGGGACCGGAGTTTTTAGATCGACTTGATGCGAAACTTGGATATCCTACACAAGATCCTCATGGCTCCCCTATTCCTGGTAAAAGGATAAAAGCCAACAATCCATTACTGCGCCTAAAACCTCGTTCAAGGGCTAAGATTTCTAAAAATCAAATAGACGATACGATAGAAAGTAAGCTATGGGAGCTCGGATTAAGTCCAGAAGCAAGATTCCATGTCATAAGTATGGATGAAGAAAAGATAACAATTAAGTATAACAACCAAGAAATTGAAATTCCTGATGAACTGGCTTTGCAAATCAATGTAGAATAAGATTATTTCGATTCCTATCAATGTGCTATATACTTCGAAATGGATGGCAGGACGACGGCTTTAGCTCCGACTTGCTTTTAAGATCCGATCATTACCCTGAAGATCTTTTATAATTTGTGTTTTATAGTCTTTTCTAATATAAATCTGCTCGATTTCATGAGAGTAGAATTGATTAAGTTCTAAAAATATAATTCCTTCCCCATTCAAATGACTATCTGCAAATTCCGCAATCTTCTTATAAAATATAAGTGGATCTTCCCCTTTAGCAAATAAAGCAGACACTGGCTCAAATTTCAACACAGAGTCCGTCATCAACACACGCTCTTGTTCCGCTATATATGGCGGATTACTAATTATAATATCAAAACATCCCATCTGCGCCCAAAAGGAATTATCTAAAAAATCAAATTTGTAGAACCCGATCTGTGCCTTTAGATTTCTTGCGTTTATTTTAGCGAGGTTTATTACATCTTGGCAATAATCCATCGCAAACAATCGTAATGCAGCTTTTTCTTTCTTTAGAGTTATTGGAATACAACCTGACCCAGTTCCGATATCAAGCACATCATATTGCCTATGGTTCGACTTGACTTGGTTCAATACATTAAAAACTAACTCTTCGGTTTCAGGGCGTGGAATAAGTACATTCTTATTCACTTTGAATTTTCTTCCATAAAAGTGAGCAATTTCCGTAACGTATTGGATAGGCTCTCCTGACTTTATTCGATCCAAGGCTTCTTCTAAAAGATGCTCCTCTTCCCAAGTCCCTTTCTTCTTCCAATTTGTAATTCCGAATTTATCTTCAAAGAGTATCTCAGCAACCTGGGCCGCCTCTCGACTATCATAGACCTTCGATAGCTCTTTAAGAACCCTCAAATATGTTTGTTCTATAGACATACTATCTACTCTCCTATTAAGTTCGGAATCTTTTTACTCACTTTCGAAATGGCTTGCACTAATAAATAATTCTGCCTTAGAAATATCCGATGGCACATCTATACTAATGGCCTGCTGATCAGTTCGGACCATTTTGATTTTATAATCATTTTGCAACCATCTCAATTGTTCTAATCTGCGTTCTTTTTCTAATTCAGTCCCCGGCAACTTGGCAATGGTAAGAAGTGCTTCTCTTTGAAATCCATAGACTCCAATATGAGAATAGCAAAAACCTGTAAGTGGCATCTCGCGTCTAAAATCAATCGCGATATCATTCTTGTCAACCAGTACTTTTACGACATGCTCAGATACATCTTCACATAATACTTTCGACATTAAAGAAGCTATTTCTATAGTTACATCTTCTTTTAACAATGCTACTAAATCTTGAATCCCTGAAGGGTTCAACAAGGGCTCATCTCCCTGAACATTTATAATTACATCATGAGTAGGATAATTAGAAGCTATCGAAGCAACTCGCTCTGTTCCATTCCTAAAGTATTTTTTTGTGAAGACTATATCTATTGGCAGGCTCGCTACTTCACCAGCAATGCGTTCATCGTCCGTAGCAAGTACAATATCATCAATATCTTCACATTTCAATATCTGAGATACCACTCTATATATTACCGATTTACCCTTCAACAATGAGATTAGTTTTCCAGGAAATCTACGGGATTCATATCTTGCTGGAATCACTGCAAGTCCTTTTTTATTTTGCATATGCTATAGTCCACAAACATACATCATTGAAATAGGTTGTGTTAACTGAAATATGGATATTGCACAAAAGATATCCCATAAATGGAGCAAAAGATAATAAAAGAAGCTTGTGTAGAATCTCTATCAGAGGCATTAGAAGCGCAACGCAGAGGTGCCGATCAGATAGAATTGTGCAGTAACCTTGCCGAAGAAGGCCTTACACCTTCGGCAGTATTGATCCAAGAGTGCCTAACGCAATTAAGCATTCCTGTGAAGGTCATGGTTCGTCCGAGACCAGGCAGCTTCGTTTGTGATACACTCGATCTTGGTGACATGGTCAGCGATATTAAGATGATGAAAAATTTAGGAGTCCATGAGATTGCTCTTGGTGTAACCACTCCCGATGGGAATATAGACATAGAAAGTTTAAAATTGCTAATTGCACATGCGGGCGATATGCGAATTACCTTCCATAAGGCTATCGATACATGTACCGACCCATTACAAGAAGTACGTCACTTGGTTGAATTAGGCAGTATTCATGGTGTTCTTACATCAGGAGGAGCCTCAACGGCTAACGAAGGAATCACAAATCTATTAGCCATGTCTGAGGCATCAGGAGGCGAAATCCAAATAATCGCTGCAGGAAGTATCACAGATAAAAATATCGATTCCCTTCATAATCAGCTTCAATTATCCACCTACCACGGACGTAGAATTATGGGCGATCTAAATCTAAAAAAGTGAACGTGGTTAGACCTTCGCTATTAGTCGATATGAATAAATGCCGTCGGAATATTGAGAAGATGGTAAATAAGGCGAAGATCGCTGGAGTCGCTTTTAGGCCCCATTTTAAAACACATCAATCCTTAGAAATAGGCCAACTATTCAAAGAATATGGCGTCTCCCGAATAGCAGTTTCCTCCTTAGATATGGCTCTCTATTTTGCGGAGGAATGGGATGATATCGTTGTAGCAATTCCTATTAACATAAATGCCATTGAGATTATAAATATACTCGCATCCAAAATTCAACTTCATATTCTTGTAGAACGAATTGAGACGATTTTGTTCTTAAAGGATAAATTAAGTGCTCCTGTAGGTGTCTATATAGAAGTAGATACTGGTTATGGACGGACTGGCATTCCTCATAATTATATTGAATATATCAGCGATATCGCAAATGCCATAGAAGAAGCCCCAATGATGAAGAATTCTGGCCTCCTTGATCATGCTGGCCATACATACAATGCACGGGGGAAAGCTGAAATACGACAAATCGCAATAGATGCTCAACAGAAGATGTCTCGACTGGCAGAACGTATTCTACCCCACTATCCAGATATGAATGTCTCGAGTGGCGACACGCCCACTTGTAGTGCCATGAATACTTTCGGTTCTTCCACAGAAATAAGAACCGGCAACTTTTGTTTTTATGATCTTACGCAATGGCAGATAGGCTCCTGTGAATTAGAGGAGATTGCAATTTGTATGGCCTGCCCTATTATAGCAACTTATCCAGATCGCCAAGAAGTATTAATACATGGTGGAGGTGTACATTTTTCCAAAGATGTACTTGCCCATCCTGAGTATGGAACTATTTATGGCCTCGTAGTTCATGAAGATGAATGGTCAAATCCTATCTCAGATTGCTATATTACCAAACTATCACAAGAACATGGCACCGTCAAAGTAAATGTTCCAATGAGTTATAGATTGAATGTTGGAGACACGCTTTATATCCTGCCGGCACATTCATGCCTTACAGCTGATGCGATGCCATATTATGCAGATCGCCAAGATAACAGAATTGAAAAGTGGGGAGGAATAGCCTAAGTTACTATCCTTCTCGACTCAATATATTTTTTACTTAGAGACATTTTAATCAATTCGCATTCGCCAACTTAGTGTCCTATAGCGGTATCCTATTTATAACTCATCCGATCTCTAATCCTTCCATCCTCTCCATGGATTATAACATCTGCTTTATAGTTTATTGCAATTTCTCGAGCGCGATCTATCGCTTTTGTTTGTCGGTCATAGATAGCGGTTACGCGTTCATTGCCCTCCCCTCTTACCGCCCATCCTTCTTCATGAGGAACAACATGTTGATGATGACTCGAGGACTCACCTCCTAATGCAGATTTAAAAATGATCTTTAGCACCTTTTGCAAAAGATTAGACCAAAAATTCGATTCTGAAGCCATATTTAGTTCTTACCATTTTATCACTAACTCGCCAAATGTAATCGGAATTACAAGCTGATCCGAAGAAATATTCTTCCCATCAACTGTAACTACTTTTGAAGTATCCGGCATTCCAATAATTGTAATTTTATATCTTTTGTAGGTAGGCACAAATGCCCCTTCCACTGCTTGAATTATTGACAACTGCTCGGCAGTTCCCTTATAATGCCAAGTAGTGTACCTGATACCCCCATCCTCATATTCATATCCATTATGAGCATCTTCGTATAAGTAGCTTGTCTCTTCACCTTGCGTATAATAAATCTTTAACTCTACTTCCTCGATTTCAATTTCATCAACGAACTGTTGTAATGGATAAAAAGGAATAATGGCTCCCGCCTTTATAAAGAAAGGAAAAGTCGAAGGTGTTAACGCTACTTCTATTTCCTTACTTCCATTGCTCACTTTATTAGTCCAGTAGTCATACCATTCACCAGACGGTAGATACACATTCGCATTCTTAGCATTCTCTTCATGAATAGAGGTTGTCAAGATATGATCTCCACAGAGGAATTCATGATTACGGTTATGCACATTAGGATCATGCTGATCGAAAAATACTAAAGGTCGAAGAATAGGCTCTCCTGTTCGGTGGTGTCTATAGAATGCAGTATAGTGATAAGGTAACATCCTATATCTTATTTCGACTGCCTCTCTAAATAACTCTCTGGTCTCCTCTCCAAATGACCACGGTTCTTGGTCTCCATCATCTTGTGAACTATGGACTCTACAAAAAGGATGAAAGATCGCTAACTGGATCCACCTAACCATCATGTCAGGAGTAGGCTTCCCTATAAATCCTCCTATATCAGATCCAGAAAATGAGACGCCACTAATCGCCATACGCTGAGATTGGATATTGGCAATGGAGACATGTTGCCAAGTAGAAATATTGTCTCCCGTCCAGATACTGGAATATCTCTGCAAACCAGCATAACCCGATCTCGTTATAATCAATCCTCTCTTATTATTACCATGTTTCTTAACTCCTTCATAGGTAGCTCTGGCCATTTGCATACCATAGATATTATGTGCTTTCCGATGACTACAAGTATTGCCATCGTAGTCGAAAAGTACATCATCAGGCATCGTCTTGGATTCTACTTCGAAAAGGGCAGGTTCATTCATATCATTCCATACCCCAGCGATTCCCACTTCATCTATAAGTCCTTTATAAAGGTCTGCCCACCATTCACGTACTTCTGGTCTTGTGAAGTCTGGAAAGTAGCATTCTCCTGGCCATACCTTCCCTACTGCATGTGTACCATCAAATCTTTTTAGGAAATATCCTTTTTCAAGCCCTTCCTGAAATACACTATACGCGTGATCAATTTTGATTCCTGGGTCAATAATTACAACTGTCTTAAACCCATCGTCACTTAGATCTTTAACTAATTTTTTTGGATCTGGAAATCGCTCGTTATCCCAAGTAAAACATCGAAACCCGTCCATATAATCGATATCAAGATATATGGCATCACAAGGGATTTTATAATCTCGCATTGACTTTGCAATAGATCTTACTTCCTCCTCTGGATAGTAACTCCACTTGCATTGTTGAAATCCAAGAGACCACATCGCCGGCATATCATGCGTTCCTGTTAATCTGGCGAATCTCTTATTGACTTCCATTAGTTCAGGACCAGCGATAAAGTAATAATTCATCTCTCCTCCATGAGCCCAATAACTTGCAGCGTTATCCCGCTCACTGGCAAAATCGAAGTAGGTACGGAAACTATTATCAAAAAAGATCCCATACCCAACTCCACCATGCAATCCATAATAAAATGGAATATTTTTATAAAGTGGGTCTGCAGCCCATTCATAACCATAGCAATCCGACCCCCAGTTTTCAAATTTACGACCACGTAAATTCATATCTGAAGGCTTATCTCCTAAACCATAATAAACCTCTGAAGGATATACATGCTTCGTCATTTGGACGATATCGTTACCTGAAACATCATCATATTCCCAATGAAAACCTTTCTCCTCCTTATTGAGAACATAGTCATCAAGATCCAGAAACATACATTTCAAATCTGACTTGCTGATTCTACATTTAGCAGCGCTCGTTATAATCGTGAGACAGTTATCATTCTCATCGAGGCGAACTTCTCCAGTATTCGTTTCAAAATTTTCATCTATAGCATAGCTAAAGTCATTTTGGAAATAACCTCTTGTAGCATATCTGATTCTTATAATTTCTGGTGTTAACACCTCAACTTTTAGCAATGCCTTACTAATAGACTTACATACTAGTGTACAATCATGCCAAGTGTGAGATACTAATTCTCCTGGATAATATTCCATATTGTAAATATCCTTATTTCATGTAAATAATTAAAATGAGTAAGCAAATGCCTACTCATTTTTTTGCTTCGACGACTGAAGCTCTATAAATTACTGAATTCTATTATAATTAGAATCTAAGACTCATTGCTTATCCTTGTACCAGATGGAATCGCACCATTCTTTTTTACAATTACGATTCCTTCTCGGATACAATAGTTATCATCTTCATAGTCGGCCAGGCCATCATCGCCACAGATATGGCAATCATTTCCTATTCTGGCATTTTTATCTATGATGGTCCTCTTTATAAAGCACCTCTCTCCTATTCCTAAGAGATCATGTTCTGGTTTTTGTTTTAATTCTGTGATAGATTGATACCGATCGACTCCCATTACAATTGAATCTTCAATGACCGTTCCCACACCGATTCGGGATCGAATACCTACGACACTTCTTTTTATAGATTCCGCGTGAATAATACAGCCACTGGATAGAAGTGCGTTTGTCAATTTCGTGCCAAACAACTTAGAAGGCGAAAGCATCCTTGAATTCGTATATACTACCTTTTCATTATCGTATAGATTAAATTCAGGAAGGGATTCTGTTAATCGCAGATTCGCTTCATAGAATGAGCGAATCGTTCCGATATCATCCCAGTAGTCACCAAAGGCAAATCCATTAACTTTATATTGATCACTATCTACAGTATATGGTATAAACTCTTTCCCGAAATCCGTAGCATCCGGTAATTCTCTGAATAATTTAGAAAGGACGCCACGAGTAAACACGTAGATACCCATGGATGCCAAATAGTGCTTTCCTTGTTCTGCATATTGAGGTTCTACATCTGATATCCAGTTTTGCAATTCTTCTAATGGTGGCTTTTCTACAAATTTTTCTATCGTACCATCAGCACCTGCTTTCAATATCCCAAATCCCGGAGCATCCCTATCAATTACGGGTATTGTAGCTACCGTTACATCTGCATTTGTTTTTTTATGACTTTCCAATATAGTATTGAAATCCATCTGGTATAATTGGTCACCAGATAATATCATTATGTAATCAAACTCGTGCCGATCCAGATGAGGAACGACCTGCTTTACAGCATCCGCCGTACCTTGAAACCAATCTTTACTTTCTGGCGTTTGCTCAGCAGCTAGGATATCAACGAATCCTTGACCGAATCTATCAAATTGATAGGCATTTTTTATATGACGATTCAAAGAAGCAGAATTATACTGCGTCAGAACAAACATTCTATTGATATCCGAATTAAGACAATTAGAAATGGGAATATCTATCAATCTAAATTCTCCGGCTATTGGAACTGCGGGTTTAGATCGATGACCTGTTAATGGATACAATCGGGTGCCTGCCCCTCCTCCTAATATTACTGCTAATGTCTTCTTCGCTATCATTTGTTCTGTATTAGTTCGTTATAAATTTTAGCATACTCCTTTGCCGAATTTGTCCATGAATAATCTTGTTTACTTGCTTCTTCTCTTACAGCTATATATCGTTCTTGGTTTTTATATAAATATAATGCTCTTGACAATGCCAAAGCCAAGTCCCCTACACTGTCATAGAGAAAAGCTACCCCTACTCCATTATTATCAAAATCTACTACCGTATCCACGAGACCTCCTGTCATCCGGGCGATAGGCAGTGTGCCATACCGCATCGCAAACATTTGATTCAATCCACATGGCTCGAATCTGGACGGCATCACAAGAAAATCTGAAGCCGCGTATACCTTGTGAGCAAGGGCTTCATTATATCCAATATAACAAGCTACTCGCTCTGAGTATTTATCTCTTAAATCTTGAACCTTTTTTTCTATAAAATTATCTCCTGAACCCAGTATAAAAAAATTCACGAAGCCAAATTTGGCAAGAATCATTTCAATAGCAGGTACAAGTAAGTCTGCTCCTTTCTGATGCGCAAATCTTCCTATAAAACTGATCAAAGGCACATCTCCAGATCTGTATAATCCAGTGAGAATTTCTTCTTTATTCTTTTGTTTAAAATCATCCCATGATCCTTTATAATGATGCGTCAGAAGTTCATCTGACTTGGGATCCCAAACTTCATTATCTATACCATTCAAAATTCCAGAAAATCGATCCGGCTCTTGCTCACTCATAAATTGTAATGGTGGAAGACCGGCTTTCATCTCTTCTAAATATGTCGGAGATACTGAATTAATATGATCAGAAAATCGCATCGCTGTAGCCACAGAATCTATCGCACCACCCCAATCCAATTGTTGCCTTAAGTTGATATCAAACTCTGGCAGCAACGCTCTACGACTCCAAGGGTATCTGCTATTATAAGCCCCGTTATGGATCGTATAGAAAGTTGGAGTTCCCTTCAATACTTGAAATTCGCTTACATTCTTTATAAAAAACGGAACGAAACCCACTTGATGATCGTGGCAGTGTAAAAGATCAAAATTTGATTCGCCAGCAGATAACCAACCCAGGACGGCTCTTTGGAAAGCAAGGTTTCGTTCTGCTTCATCTCCAAAACCATGTCCATCTTCATCCAAATAAATACTATCTCTTTCAAATAATCCTGGCAGATCAATTGCGTAATAGTCAAATGGTAACGCGTCTTTTTTTACTCTCTGGACTTCGTAATGGATTTCTCTTCCTTCCATTTGAAAGTTTCCTGAATATACTTTTCTAAAGGTATGTTTTTCGTACCATGGCAACAGATAACGAGGAGTTACAACCGAAGGAGTCCACCCTTGAGCGGACTGATATATCGGAAGACTTCCTACAACATCTGCCATTCCACCTGCCTTAGCTACAGGATAACATTCTGTGGATATATGAAGGACTTTCTTCTTACTCATTTCTTATATTTTAAATATACAACTCCTAGTGGAGGCAAGCTCAGTGCCACAGAGTTCTCCTTCCCATGAGATTCTATTGTTTCTGTTTTAAGAGTTTTAGCATTCAACTGATCTGAGCCCCCATATTTTTCAGCATCACTATTGAAGATCTCAGTCCACTTTCCTTTTTCATTTACACCAAGTCTATAATCGGTTTGTACATTAGGAGTGAAATTGCAAACCACCATGATCTGCTGTTTTTTACCTTTTCTAATAAATGCCAGAACCGAATTCTTATGATCCCCATGATCAATCCACTCAAATCCTTCCTCAGAAAAATTATCTTGAGATAGCGCTGGTTGTTTAGACAAGAGGTGATTCAAATCTGAAACACATTTTTGAATTCCTTCATGAAACTTATGTTCTAATAAATCCCAGCGCACTCCGGTATCAAGATTCCATTCTGTAGTTTGTCCTATTTCATTACCCATGAATAACAATTTATGCCCAGGATGGCCATACATGTAGGCATATAGCAATCTAAGATTGGCCATTTTTTGCCATTCATCCCCCGGCATTTTATAAACCAGTGCTTTTTTGCCATGGACTACTTCATCATGGGATAGTGGAAGCACAAAGTTTTCAGAATAAGCATACGCCATACTGAAGCTTACTTCATTGTGATGATACTGCCTATGAATAGGCTCTCTCTTAATATACTCCAATGTATCATTCATCCAACCCATCATCCACTTAAATCCGAATCCAAGTCCTCCTTCACTTACCGGTTTTGTTACCCCAGCAAATGCTGTAGACTCTTCTGCTATCATCACAACACCTGGATGCGCTTCGTATATCGTTTCATTGAGATCTTTTAGAAAAGCAATCGCTTCGAGGTTTTCATTTCCTCCATATATGTTGGGATCCCATTCTCCATCTTCACGACTATAGTCTAAGTACAACATCGACGCTACGGCATCAACTCTCAATCCATCTATATGATATTTATCTACCCAAAAATGAGCACAAGAGAGTAAAAATGACCTTACCTCTGGCCGCTCATAATTGAATATGAGACTATTCCAATCTGGATGAAATCCTCGTTTCGGATTCGGATGCTCATATACATGTGAGCCATCAAAATCTGCCAACCAGTCTGTATCAGAAGGAAAATGCGCAGGAACCCAATCTGCCAAAACGCCTATTCCCGCTTTATGAAATGCTTCTACTAAACTCATGAATTCTTGAGGAGAACCATAGCGACTTGTAGGTGCAAAAAAACCTGTTGTTAGATATCCCCAAGAAGGGAAATATGGATGTTCAGTAACAGGCAACATTTCGACATGGGTATAACCCATATCCTTAACATACTTGACCAACTCGTCGGCCATTTCTAAATAAGATAGTGAATTCCCCTCAGCATTCTTTCGCCAACTACCTATATGCACCTCATAGATAGACATGGTAGAATGATAAAGATCTTGCTTCGCTCGCTTAGACATCCATGTCTTATCCTTCCACTTATATTCAGTATCCCAAGTAATGGAAGACGTCTTAGGCGCTTTTTCAAAAAAGAAACCATACGGATCACTCTTCTCTCTGATAATGGCATCGAAATTACTAGCAATTCGATATTTATATAATTCACCATTGCCTACATCTGGGATAAATCCTTCCCAAATCCCAGAAGAGTCCCAACGAACATTTAGTTCGTATTCATCCCCATTCCATGAATTAAAATTACCTACTACCTGAACTGATCGCGCTGCGGGAGCATATACAGCAAAATAAGTCCCTCCTTTCCCATCGACCTCGATGTAATGGGCTCCCATCCTATCGTATAATTTGGTGTGCTTCCCCGATTTGAATAAATAAATATCAAATTCAGAAAATAGACTATGACCTTTTACACGATTACTCACACGACTTGCTATATGGTTCCCCTAAATATAGTAAACTGATTTTACGAAACGACTAATTATCAATATTTCCCCACTACCTTGTTATTAAATAACCGGAAAGAAAGAAACCTTGTAACAAATCTCAAATACAAGAAGTGCTAATCCCTATTACATATATTTGCTCCTAAGTGATTGATTACAAAGAATATAAAACTGACTTTCGTCAAAACCTACTCTTAGCTTGGCCTATTATGGTTGGTCAATTAGGTCAAATAGCTGTCAATTTTATAGATAACATAATGGTAGGAAGACTTGGGCCGACGCCATTAGCCTCTGTCTCTCTTGCAGTCTCTATATACATATCATTATTCGTCCTAGGGATGGGGATCTCCTTTGCACTTCCTCCATTAATAGCCGCTGCTAATGGAGCACAAGAAGACCGTAAAATCTCCCAATTCTTCAAGCATAGCCTTGTGGTCAATATGACATACGCATTGTTTTC
>JBLIDB010000125.1:0-14282 GCA_047634015.1 Saprospiraceae bacterium | reverse complement strand
ATTATGAGGATTTTGTTGATGCCAATTGATAGCTCATTGCCATAATACGATATCACCTGTTTGTTTTTACTGGCTTTTGCTTTATGAAAAATATCCAAAAAAATGATCAACTCAAGATGATTGTGTATTCCGATCGAAAAGAAATTTTTTCTTAATAGTAGGCCCTAAGTTAAATTGACTTCCGCCCATAAAGAACTTGCAAACGCATATGATTTACCTATCTGCCTGTCTCAAAATTTCAAATCTCCTTGATTCTCTATCTTTGGCCTTTGAAATCTTTCTTTGGCAAAAAGCAAAAAGCACTTTCTTCTTTTGGATAACGCATAGATAGCGTCTAAATCAAGAAATTTCATTTGCTATTTGGCTGAATTATTAAATCACTTCATCGCATATTTCATTTTAATTATGACCAAAAAAGAAAGTCGTCTTAGTAAATCATTTAACGTATATTTTAGCGTCATTAACCACAGAACTTTTATTTCTGTTTTTATTTCCATATTAGCGACATGGCTATCTTATCGCTATAAGCTTATCTTCAATTTGGATCTGACACTCATATCTGTAGCTGTTGTTTTCCCCTTAGTTTTTTCATTAGGCAGTGCCTTCCAGAGAAGAGAAAAAGCTCTGGAACATTTGGGAAGAGTAAAAGGAGCTCTCTCATCTATTAAATATTTATTCTCCTTTTCCAAAAAAATAACTGAGAGTGAAAAGGAGAAGATCTACAAGGAAGTTCATAATGTAAAAACAGCACTGATCGTTTATTTACATTCAGAATCTGATGATAAAGAGAAGCTCAATCTGTCTATAAACAAGATTCAAGAATTTGTAGAAAAACATAGAGATTCAATAGGGAGAAGTCTGTCCTCAAAAATTTATAGATTGATGAGAGATGTAATTATGGGTCTCGAGAATACGATTTCGATCAAAACTCATAGAACCCCTAAGAGTATACGAGCCTATTGCGAGTTGTTCATTTATGTATTTCCTTTCTTCTATGCACCAACGTTAATCAAGAACATCGAATATCAAGATATCCTGCTTGGGGATATAATCGCAAGTCCAAATATTACCTTTATCTCAAGTCGTTTTGATCTGATAATATACTTATTAAACATTATCTTATCCTTCTTTCTTATTACGCTATTCAATGTTCAAGAGCAGATTGAAAATCCATTTGATCAGGACGGAATAGATGATATCAAATTGGGAAATTTTGAACTTGACTACTAGTCAGGCATCGTTCTGACTGTTTAACCCACATAATGCGGCAGATAATCTATTCCAAGGTGAACATTGCTACTGCATAAAACTGTCTTAAAGCATTACAAATTATTACCTAAGGTCTTAGGCAATCCTTCTATTGATTAATTCTTTGTCCCCAGGGACCATTTATTGCCAATGTTAATCCCGCCTCCTGTATATTAACAAATAAGGTCTTCCCATCAGGAGAAAATGTTGCTCCAGCAAATTCTGAAGGGAAACCAATATTCTTGGCAACCTGAAAAACTTTGCCTTTTGGCGTGACACCAATTATTTTAGGTGTTTTCTTGTCTTCACAAATAATAAGATCTCCATTAGCGCCGATCGTTAGATTATCACAACTCTCCACGATAGCTGAGTTATTAGGCTCTATAAATATCTCAAGGGTTCCAGGATGGTCATTTTCTTCTTGCTGGCCTTCATAAGCAGAAGGGGTATATCTAAAAATTTGACCATGGCACATTCTTCCTCCATTCGTGCATGCGAAATACACTTCATTTTGCCCAAACCACATACCCTCTCCTCTTGCAAATACTGCGGCGCCAGCTTCTTTGCCACGCCATCTAAGATCATCGTCGGGAGATTCTACGTCATCAATATCTAACCATCTCACTTCGTACTTTTTCCCAACTCGCATCCATGGAGCCCCTGTGTTTGTCCAATTACGCGTATCAAAGGCTTCCCTATTCTTGATTCCAAGGACTTGTAATTTTCCTCCGTTTAACAACTTACCTGGAGTATTTGGCAGAAATCGATAGATCAGACCATCCGGACGATCTTCCGTCTGATAAACAATACTCGTGCGAGGATCCACACATACTGCTTCGTGATTAAATCTGCCCATAGCTTTTATAGGGACAGGGTCAAACAATTTTATCTCAGAAGTAGCAGGCACTTCAAAATTATAACCATGATCCTTTTCTAAAATACTACCAGACCTGATGGTACTCTCCTCGCACGTAATCCAAGAGCCCCATGGGGTTATACCACCCGCACAATTGCGCACGGTTCCAATCAGGCTTAGACTCTCTTGCTCAACGATCTGACTCTTTTGATTGTAAACGAGAGTCGATGTCCCTCCGAGACAAGGTTTCTCCCCATGTCCATAATCGTATAATTGATTTGGAGACAATCTTTCCAACAACGATAACTCTTCTCCAAAAGGTCCGTTATTAGCATCTGTAGGTGAAATTTCGTGATTACGGACAATTATTGTTTTATCCTTATCTCCCTGAAATGCTCCCATTCCATCAGGAAGTCCTGGCACATAAAACCCATCAGTCATGATATCACCATGCCGAGATATGATCTTATATGAAAAGCCGCGAGGTAAATTTAATAGCCCCTCTGGATCACGCCTCAAGCGTCCGTAACCATGAGCTCTCCAATCCTCAATATTCCCTGAATTCGAAATTAAATCAGAAGAAAAAGCATATGACCTCAAACCTAGGAATCCTAAGCCCACGAGACTGCCTTTCATCATAAACTTCCTGCGATTCATCTTTCAGATATTACTCCGGGTTGCATAAATTCTTCTTCAAAGACAATGCTAATATAAGTAGCTCATTGGGATTCACTTCTCAATTTGGCCCAATTCAACTTTCGAAACAGATATTGTTTACTTATATACTATGTCTTCTAGGGGGTAAACAGATAATAAGCTCTACGGGTTCATCAATTCACTCGAAATAGACCTATATATCTTCTAACAAGAAAGCAAATTGAACCCCGGTTAGGAATGGTAAAAAAAAACTTATCACTTTCTTCCGGCTGCAGGCAGGTTCGAGGTCCCTTTCTTCCATCGACTTCGTTAAAAGTACCTGCATTTACCGACAGATATGCTCACTATAGCTATGCCTGCGTTCTTTACCTTTTCAAAGAAAACATCGCTGCCAAAAAAAACAATACTTTATCTCTTTACCACTCCGTAGAGAAAAGCAGTGCCCTTATTTGCGTTCATATCTTATAACCTTTCGACGTTGGTCGAGAAAGCTTCTTGGTAAATCCAAGATGTGAGCTTTACAAGTAAGCGCTAGCGGATCTTTGTAGCATCATCACCTAAAAATAAATAGTCGTGCGAAAATCATTATCCTTCTTTTTATTACTTTACTTTCTTTGCTCCAGCATTGTCCTCTCTGCCACTAACTTAAGTAATGTCGGCAATGTTGATAAGAGCGAGGCTCCGTCAAGTATATTTGATCGACTATCAGAACAAGAGGTTTTAGAAATCTCTGTAAGGACTAACGTAGATAAACTTCTTGTTAACAAGAAGTCCGCTTCTTATCAAAGTGCCTTTATCAAATTCGCAGAGTCATCTGATATTGATGCAGAATGGAGAGTAAGTATCCGAGCAAGAGGTAAATACAGAAAGAAAGTTTGTGATTTTCCACCGTTGAAAATAAAGTTTGATCACTCTGTTTTGGGGCCTGAGAACCTGAAAGCATATAAATCATTAAAGCTTGTGACTCATTGCGGCGATCGAGCGGAGACAGAGGAACTATTACATAAAGAATATCTGGCTTATAAGATATACAATACAATTACTGACCAAAGTTTGCGTGTGCAGCTTGTGAAAATTAATTGGATTGATAGCAAAGGAAATCATGAAATTGGTGAAAAGTGGGGTTTTCTAATTGAAAATGAAGATGAGATGGCAGAGAGACTTGGCGGTGGCATTTATGAAGAATATGGTGTACAGCAAGCTGATCTAAATCCTCAGAGTGCAGCACAAAATTCTTTATTCCAATATATGATTGGAAATCCGGATTGGAATCTGGAATCTGATAAAAACATTAACCTCATAAAATCCAACACTTCCAGAGAAATTATGATTGTCCCTTATGATTTTGATTTTAGTGGTGCAGTGAATGCGTCTTATGCAGTGACCGCTTTTGGATTAACGAGCGTCCAGGAAAGGATCTATCTCGGAGAATCGAGCACCGAAGAAATTAGTGAGGCTGTCGCGTTATTCAAATCAAAAAAGGGTGAAGTACTAAATCAGATTAGCTCATATGAACATTTGAGTCGCTCTGGAAGAAATAGTATTAAAAAGTACATTAAATCCTTTTATTTATCAATAGATGAACCATTGAAAAGGCAGGCCTACTATCAAGAAAGAATCGATGCCAATAAGGTAACGAAATCACAAAAAGGGAACGCTTCTATTGAACAAAGTAGGATATAATTCTGCCTTCAGTTTTCTTTACCCTGAAATGGGAAATAGTAAATAAGGAAGGATGAGTCCACTCCAGAAAGTCATAATATCGGGAAACGGCCCTTTTGGCGATATTTCCATAATCAAGTACGCTTAATCTTTCTTACGATTGTTGGTCCTGCTCTTTGTGAGAAAAATAAAGCTGGCTTCAGGGACCAATCTATCGTTACTAATACTCGGTACTAAGAAGCCCTGAAGAAGCATTGCAAAAAGTCCTTAATGGACTAAAAACCGAATTATATGGAGATTCCATCGCTTTGAATAGTCAGCAATCATTGAATCATCTTCGTGAAGACATATGGATGATTTGTTGGCGAGTAATTTATTGGCTATTTTGTAAAGGGAAGTAGCTACTCAAGGAATACGGAGTAGGTAATAAAAGCTCCTAAAATCGTGATAACCCTCCCAACAATTCACCTCTCTTTTAGTAAAACCTTGCCACTACGGTGATAAAATTCATCACCCTCTTTTACAAGTTGACCATTTACAAAAACATAGTTAAAGCCTACTGCGAGCTGATGAGGTTGGGCAAATGTTGCTTTGCTGGCCACTTTCTTAGGATCAAAAACTACGAGATCTGCTTGATATCCTTTTTTGATAAGGCCTCGATCCTCCAGACCTACAATCTTAGCAGGCAATCCTGTCATTTTATAGATGGCTTTCTCTAATGTTAGTAGATGGCCTATCTGTACATCTTCTTCAATCACCTTTGCAAAAGAACCATATCCTCTGGGATGATGCATCGTAGGGCTGCCATCTGAACCTATGGCTACCAGGTCATCGAGCATCAGTGTCTTTTGTAATTCATCATCCATTACGAAGTAAGCAGCACTGGCTCCATAAGGTCCGATGATATCCCTCAATATGACCTCATAAGGCCGATCGTATTCGTCGACCAAGTCTTGCAGTGTTTTACCCTTGTAAGGCCCTGTTCCAAATAATGTCGCTTCTGGGCCATTGCGCTGTTGTATTTTATTTCTTAGAAATTCCAATAACTCATCCCCCCTTTCTTGCTTAATTAATGCGTACTTTTTTGGATTTTTTGCCCATTCTGGAAATACAATTCCAATTCCAGTATAGCTCGCGGAATAAGGATAGAAGTCGGCGGTAACCTGATGTCCAGAAGGACGTTTTTCATGGAGCATCGCCAACAATTCTTTTGCACGTTTACTTCCATGGCCGTAGACCACTTTGATATGTGAAATATTTACGGGACAATAGATGGACAGTTCAATCATTTCAGTGAGGGAAGCCTCGATCGCCTGATCATCTTCATTTCTGATATGTGATGATATGATCCCCCCTTGCCGTCCTACTACTTTTGCTATGGCTATTAACTCATCTTCTCCCGCATAATATCCTGGCAAGTATTCCAGGCCCATGGATACGCCCCAGCACCCCAATTCGAACGCATGATTGATTAAATCTTTTAACTTTTCCAATTCATATTGACCGAGCTCTTTAGATCTTCCGATACCACTTTCTTTCCGCAATGTACCGTGACCAATAAATGGGAGAATATTTACTCCAGGATTAACTTCCTCTACTTTTTGGATCCATGACTTCAAATCACTGACTGAAGTACTTGATCCATCCATTCCGAGCGCGATAGATGTGACTCCCATCGCTAAGAAGTTTCTAAAATTCGGTTTAGCCATAGGGTCTCCATGAGCATGGATATCTATAAATCCTGGACTGATTACAAGACCTGAAGCATCAATAGTGACAGCCGATTTTGTCTCATGTGGTCTATTTAACACAGCCTTGATTTTACCTTCCTCTATTAGGATGTCCGCGGGATAGGGACTGCTGCCACTACCATCATAGACTATTCCATTTTTAATTAGAATACGCTCTGTTCCTCCTAATGCGCCCTGCGACATCGCCGGTGTAAAGTCCATTATGGAAATCAAGATGAGCGTAACAGAAAGTCCAGCTTTACCTATAAACGAGGCTGTAAATTTAATCCCTCTGAAGACGAGGAGTAACACTAATATTCCTACGGGAATCCAATAAATAGGTTCAGTATCTGTCCGTTTGAAATAAGTCGTCAAGAAAATAGACCATATCCAATATCCTCCAATCATATGCAGTAATTCCCATTGCTTATTAGAAAGCCATCGTCTCCCCTTCTCAAATGAAGTCGACAACATCATTATGACAAAAAAATAGGCGATGCCTCCACCAATGAGGGATGTTGTCGCTGCTAAATCAAATACAGGGTGATAGACATATTGCAGTATAACCAAGAAAGCCAAATGGATCAAATGAATAGTGGCAAAGGAAATCCCTATATATTTTCGCTTCTTTAATAGCCACCATGTAAAGCCAGTCATAAAAAGATAGTGTAATGCTGATGCTCCAAATGCCATACAAAACAGCGCAAAGCTAATCCTCGCAGACCACCTGATCTGCTGCCTGAATCCAGCTTCATCCCATCCATATACTATAAGTAGCAACAAGAAAAAACCAATACTTACCCCAAGTATTAAACGCACAAGCTGCCATTCCCATGGAGTACTGATAGACTTCTGATTTTCCATACTATTGAAATTCCATTATGTCAGAAAGATACCGATTTAGAAATATTGAAAGACAAATCATCCATTGATTGTCGGTCGCAATGCTAACAACTCAAATAACAACATTGCTACTTTTATCAATTTGGGGGCACTTTAAATCATAGCGATAGCCTAATAAACTTAGGCTTATCATTCCTTAATGCCGTGTCATTTACTAATTTCCAAGTTGGAAATTACATTGAATATAATTCTGTTAATCATAATCCCTTACTGGCTAATTCCAGCCCAACAATTTCCGCTCCTCCCAGTATTTATAAGGAGATACAGCCAGTCCTTTCAACAACTCGATGTCTCCAGAATCTAATTCAAAAGAGAGGGTCTTTATATTTCCTTGAAGATGCGTAGAGAATGAAGCACCACTTAATACTTGATAGGCGTCAATAGTATCCATGCAAAATCGTAAGGCAATTGCATCTACTCCAACGTCATATTTCAATGACATTTTCTCCAATAGACTATAGGACTTTGAATAATTCGGGTAACTGTTATTGGAAAATATTCTACCATTGGCAAGTGCTTCTTTTATAATAATTCTCTTGCTATAAGAGGAGGACATATTTGCAATATTCCGCAAACTTTGATCAAAGATATTGTATGTAACTTGGAAAGCATCAAATAGAGTCTGACCTTCAACTTCTACATCCATTGCCTCTTTTAATACTTCTCCTTGATTCGCTCCTGTTGTTGTTATTCCAATTAGAAGTCCATATTGTTCTTTCAACTCAGCTAATCGATTGAGCACTTTGGAATTCTTTAGAACACCTGTTTCCAGTGTTGCGGAATGTATTTGATAGGTACTTAGAAAAGGGAGCATTGGTTTGGATTGCGCCCATTGCTCATTCAGTTTGGAAAGCGAGTGTTCTTTGACTTCATGAATGGTGGCGGAAGGGTCAAAATTAGCTACATAGGTATAGCCCCACTTCGTAGCTACCTCAATATCTGGCTCGCACTTTTCTACTATCCAGGAGGCTATCAATTCTTCTGCCATTCCATAACCAGGAGCTGTATCGAAATAACGGATTCCATTGTAATATGCTTCATCGAGGAGCTTCAGGCCCTTTTCCTTGAAGGATTTCAAAGACATTATACTATCATCATCATTCTTAATATTGATGTATTGTGGCCTTCCGATTGCCGCCGTTCCAAAACCCAGACTACCCTTATGCGCTTTTTTTTTCCTTTCCATTTAGGACTTCCTTGAGCTATAACTCTAATATAGAAATATATGACTATCGCCTCAGTTCTTTAAGATTTTATATATTCAAATGTCTCCTCTACAAGGACTATACCGATCCTTTGCTTCTCAAAGCATATGGCACTTCAGAATGATTTAAATATATTTTACCTACTACCCCATCCCATGGAGTGCAAATGCCACTAATGATCTGCCTTTTATTCAAATTCCACTACTTCAAAAATTGATCTTTTAATTTTTTGATGTGCACATCTCCACCAAGTACTACTATTGTATCATTAGGGCCTATACGCGTTTCTAAATCGGGACTGGGGATTAAGCCTTTTGTATTATCCTTTACGCCAATGACCGTACCCCCTGTTTTGCTATGAATATCCAATTCCTTGAGCGTTTTGTCCTGATAAATTGGTTTTAGGTCCTGATAAAGTAATTGTTCCAAATAATAATGTTCCCCACTAAATCCAGTCATAAGATTCAAAAACTCAATGACAACCGGTTTGGTAACCATTTGGGCCATAAACATCCCTCCTAGATGATCTGGCATAAGTACATTATTAGCACCCGCCCGATAGAGCTTACTTTCAGATTCCTTTTCAGACGCTCTGGTAATAATTTTAATATCAGGTTTCATTTCACGTGCCGTCAAGGTTATAAAGACATTATCCGCATCCGAAGAGGTTGTTATAATTATAACCTCAGCTCGTTCAAGCCCTCCTCCCTTTAGAGTACTATCTGAGGTAGCATTCCCTAATAATACATGAGACTTTGAATTGGCCTTAAATTTCTTTATAATTTCAGTATCTTTTTCTATCACGACGAACTCCCTATTACTACGTATTAATTCCTCGCATGCCTCTTGGCCGTTCCTACCATACCCACAAACGACAACATGGTTTTTAAGTTTATTGATTTTCAAGTCTGACATATAGTTTTTATAAATAGATTGGAGTTTCCCTTCAAAAACAAAACTTGTTAATACCGAAACGGAGTATGCCAAAATACTCAAATTCATCAGAATATAAAAAGCCGTAAACAGCCTACCGCTATCCGATAATTCATGAACCTCTGTGAATCCCACGGTAGATAATGTGATTACAGACATGTAAAACGCATTAAGTAAGTCGAAATCCTCAATTACATAGAATCCAAATGTTCCTGCACACAAACTGAATACCAATAACAATAATGCTAATAGTATTTTTATTAATGACTTATCCATTTATCAGCATTTCAGATAGATTCATTTTTATTACTGGGACCCAAGGTTTACTTGCATTTGTCGTGGCGGATTTTTGGCGATATAACTATTGTAAACATTGCGCATAACTTGAAAATCTAACTTCTGATCAAAATAGTAAAAGTTGATCCAAGTAATGCCATTATCTGATATTTAGAGACTAAAGAATGTAGCGTTTATTTGTCTACTCATTCTATCCAAACGTTAAGCATTAAATTCTGATTTGCATAGCAATCAGCACAAATAATTCTAACCAAACACCTCATTCAATACCCCCGCCAATCTTACTCCGCTTTGCAGCAATCGCTGCTTAACAGCAACAATGTAATCATGCTGATATCCCCAAGAAAAAGATGGCAGCCCAGTCTCACGATCTATGTAGTCGTATATACTATTGTAGATGTCCTCTCGAAGAGAAATAGATTCTTCTGCCCATTGATCGAGAGTGGCGCTTTGCATATCCGCTACTTCCTCTGGCGTACACTTATTGATGAAGTGTGCGAATTCAGTATAGCTAAGAGATTCATGTTCTATAATCTTAGTATCCCATACAGCGTGAATATTTGTGCGAGCCGAGAAGAAGAGTACTGTAATACTATTGCCCCCTTTGTCCCGATTCTTACCAACATGGAGGGGCTGATGGATGTCTCCAACGAGATGAGCCAAAAATGCCAAAGCTGTAGCTTTGGTAGAATTCCGAAGTGGTGCAGCATCATTCTTTACCATCATATCCTCAAGCCAAGCAATTGCCTTAGTATCACCTTTGAGAATATCCGTCATGAGATCTATGGCCTCAATAGCGTCATTGATCTTTGTATCAGCTCCATATTTGGATCTGACATCTGATACCGTTTGGTTAGTATTGATTGTGGTGTAGTGCCAGCTCTCAGCAAAACGCCATCCTTTTTCAGATTTTATATAGTCGGGCCAAGTGGCTAGTTCAGCGAGATAATCTTTACCCATCAATTGCTGCAATTCCATTCTGGCATTCTCAGTAAGGTGCTTATCGCAGATTTCCGCCACAATCCTATGACCATTTTGACCCCAGGCAAATAGACCTGTTGTCTGGAATAATAGAAATGATATAGTTATAAAATTATAAAGTATCTTCATTTTGACTGATTTGCTGAACAGATGACAAGGACTTATTTATCAACCGTAAAGTAGGGGATATTATAAATAAATGCGCTTACCTATGAATACTTTTTAGATAAGATTGGAAATTCTTAAAATTCTTTGGAAACCCTACAGCTCATTATTTCTCAATAATCCTGCATTGTCACAATGCTCTATAATAGATGAGTCCACTCCAGAAAGTCATAATACCGGGAAACGTCCCTTTTGGCTATATTTCCATTTTTCTCAACTCCCTGATGCTCAGGCATCACCGAGGTTCGAAAAATAAAAATCTCATCCAAAATCTTCCATTTCCTGATGATCCTCACTTTCCGGAGTGGACTCATAGATATTTTGTGAAAAAGCTATAATCACAATATTCTTAAATAAACATAGAACTAACATGACAATCATATCCAAAACAACATTCGTCATTTTAGGATTACTTTCATGTGTTGTTGTCGCAGGGCTATTCCCTTCATTTTCTATATTTATACTTGCCAATATAGTAGGATCTGGTCTTATCATTTATCAGATATACGTGGTCCTCACCGATGACTATATCCCTTCAGAGGAATTGTTCGGACCGTCCCCAGGTTATCGTAAAAAATAGAGTATAATCTGAATTCCTTCTATGAAACTACTTCCAAGCCCACTTATAAGGTCAATTACAGTTTTTTGTTTGTATTGATTTCAACCAAAAGAGGATTCTCGAGTTTACCATTTATGATCTACGTAGCAATTTTGCTCTCTTCCCTATGCTATACTTCTTCACCAATGACCATTTACGACTTTACTGAGGATTCTGATATATCAAGATGGAATATTGTAAACGACGTAGTGATGGGTGGTCGGTCAACCGCAGTCATGTCAATAGACACGGATGGAAACGGTGTCTTTCGTGGTGTAGTTTCCTTGGATAATAATGGAGGCTTCTGCTCGGTACGATATGGAATGGATCAAGTTGACGTAAGTTCTTATTCTAAAGTGATCATCAGCATAAAAGGTGATGGAAAGAATTATCAATTCAGGGTAAAATCTCATTACCGTGAGAGACATGCCTATATCAGCTCTTTTCAGACAACAGGAGATTGGCAATCTTTAGAGATTAATCTGAAGGAAATGATCCCAACGTTTCGTGGTCGAAAATTATCCATGGCAAACTATCCCAAAGAGTATCTCTCGGAGATTAGATTCCTTATCGGAAATAAAAGACCAGAAAGTTTTAAATTAGTAATAGATTCTATCCATCTGGAATAGTCGATTTATAAGTAGATTAAACTGATCTATCAGTAAATATAAAGATGATCAGATAAAATCAACTCAACCGATTTCTATATTTCTAACGTTAATGAATAAAATAGAAAGTAATTACTCCGTACTCTCAAAAATATTTCTTTTCATCTATTACACACAACCTCCAAAGTGGTGCGATTATCCATACTATAAGCGAACAAGAAACCACAAACATACCTACCCCTCTACCCAAGAACTTAGTCAAAACCGCACCTGTATATCCCATCATAACTGACATATCCAGTTTCATAAGAATCATGATCCTTGCTAAATCTATAGGATTGAGCACGACCATCGAAATGGTAAACTTATCAAGCGGAAAGTCCTTAAGTCCTAAGAGCATCAACAGAAATACACCATCATAAATAATTGCAAAAAACAACCAAACAAAAATTGCAATACTGAACCCTTTAACTTTATTATCATACTGAATGGCTATCAAAAAAGCAATTAAGCAAAATATGACACTCAAAGCACAGGCCATGGCTATTAGCAATAAGAATATATCTATATCCGATGACATTAATACATCTCGGGCTATCAAGGGAATCCCTATACCTCCTATGATACTCAAGCAGAGCGCAAGTGCCATCCCTAAATACATCCCCATAAATATTGACTAACGCGAAAGGGCCTGAGCCATAAGCAATTGAATGAACTCCTTAGAGTTATAATAGTATATCGTGCCAAAAAGAATTCCTATTAGCGGTGTTAACACGATTACAATGTTCGTCATACTGATTAACACTTTTGACAAATCGTTGCTAAGCATAATCAATGCCACCCTCGCGAGCAAGTAAAATCCTGTGTAAATAAACACCCACCTACTTCGTATCAATTCAAAAAAGCTGTATTTTAATATCCTAAGCATATACAGGGCTTTGTGATTCGTGAAGAATATGGGCTATTGCATTTTCCAATGATTGCTAACGTTGAAACTCTAAGAGTACTTGTAAACTTCCTTTGAAAAATATATTTCCTTCAAGTAGAAATAATATATCATCAGCCAATTGTTCTGCTAAACTCAAAATATGAGTAGTTATTATAATTAACTTACCTCTTTCTTTTTCTCTAAGGATAAATTTTTTCAATTCTCTTAATGATAATGGATCTAAACCTCTACTTGGTTCATCAAGAATGAGTAATGGATCATCATGCATAAGCGCAAGAAGAATATTTACTTTTTGCCTTGTTCCACCTGATAGATTTCTCATTTTCTTATTAAGTTCCCTTTCCAAATTGAACATTTCAATAAACCGGGATTCTCTTGTTTTTCCTGGTTTCAGTTCTTGCATTAGTACAATTAATTCTCGCACGGTAAGATTTTCCGGAAACCTTGCAATCTGTGAAAGGCAACTTAATTTCCGTCGATAAGAATATTGTTTCAATATTGATTCTCCTTGAAAAAGTAATTCCCCAGAATCAGGAATAACCATTCCGAGAAAACATTTTAGGAAGGTTGTTTTTCCAGATCCATTGGGCCCCAATAACGCCAGTATTCCAGGACCTTTAATGGAAACACTTATATTCTTAAGGACGTGGTTATTCCCAAACGTTTTATTTAATCCAGTTACATCTATCATTATAATCTATTCATTTGAGGATGTTTATCCTGGACATCTTTAGGGGTAAAAACTGGACTTATCTTCTCCGCATAATTGATAATATCAACAAATAGACTACGGATTAAGACTACAGATTCCGGCACCTGATTATGAATAAAAGAATATAGTTTCACAGGGTAATGTGGTATATCCCCTTCTTGGTCCTTATCCAAATCAAAACCGCTATACTCACTCCAATAATTGTAATCGAAAGAATTATTACTCAATTGACTTGAAACAACTATATCTATAGAATTATAAAGAAAATTATTGTGAGATATTTTATTTGATTCACACCCACCATAAAACTTTATAGCCCAACCATTTCTTCGGAATTCATTGCGCAAGTAATTTATTCTATTGGACCCTTCTACGAAAATCCCTACCGTATTCTGCTCGAATTTATTATCGATGATCTCAGCGTCGTATATTTCCTTGAGCAATAATCCTTACGCTGTTGGGGCCCAATTATATGCGAAGGTGTTTCCCTTCATGGTAATTCTTCTGGAAAACATTACTGCCACTCCTACCCCATTTTTTTCTATCACATTCTCTTCATATACGTCATCATTAGAAAACATGTAATGTAGTCCATATCGTGTATTGCTATGACTATGATTTTGCTTGACAAGGCTATTATTGACAAACTCGAGATAAATCTCATCACGGTGATTTTCTATTTCGTTTTCAGCTATAGTTAGCCAATCGCAACTCCAGGCATGGATCCCATTTCCTGAAGCTGCCTCAGTACTTGCATTCCCATTTATTATATTATCCT
>JBLIDB010000124.1:0-14358 GCA_047634015.1 Saprospiraceae bacterium | reverse complement strand
GAGGAAGAAATTAAATTGCTGTTAGAGAGTAATTTTATTTTTTCTCGGAAAGTGATGAAAACTATAGCCATTGATTACCACCAATCTAATAAGAGAATGCTTTCAATTACAAAAAAACATATGAGTGCTCGATTAGCAGGTGCATTACTTGAGCTAGTTGAAGTTTTTGGCACGTTGAAATCGGGAGAGATTGATGTATATATGAAGCGTAGTGAGCTTGCGACATTGAGTTATATGAGCTCGGCAAATGTAACAAGGCACCTATCACTTTTTCAAAAATTAGGTTTTATAGTAATAACGGGAAAACAGATACAAATAATAAATCAGGATGCTTTAATACGCGAAAGTGAAATCTCCTAATCAATCATTTCAAAATGTGTTATATAGCATGTTTTGAGATGCTATATAATTGATAATCTGTGGAATAATTACCCGTAACTTTGTGCAGACAACCGAGATTGATATATTGTATTTACATTTAATGTAATGTATAATCAATTGAACCTTAGCCTGTATGGAAAGTGGATTTAAAATTCTCCTCATTGGAGTTGTAGTAACTTTATTTTATTCCTGCAATCAGGATCAAGCAGAAGCAGAACTAGATGTTAGATTGGAAGAGGCGATTTCTATTTTTTCTAGGAACGGAGAAGCTTCTTATTTCATCATGCCAGAAAGTGACGATTATGAGGCTTTGCCAAATCAAGATATTCATAATCCAATTACCAAAGAGAAAGTAACCTTAGGCCAATTCCTTTTTTTGAAACAGGGCTTGCCCAGAATCGAAAAAATGAGTCTTGCTATGAGACGTACTCTTGCTCTAGCTGCCACGTTCCTTCAAAAGGATTTCTCCCAGGTCGTATGCAAGGAATTGCTGATGGAGCAGAAGGCTTCGGTAGTTTTGGTAGTGATCGATTTATGGTTGATAACTATGAAGAGAGTGATTTGGATGCTCAAGGAAACAGGCCATTGACTGTTATGAATGTAACCTATATGACGAATACTCTGTGGAGTGGTCTATTTGGTGCAAATGATCTAAATGTAGGAAGTGAAGATCTGTGGGAAGGATTGGCCGCAGTTAATCACACAGGGTATGCGGGATTAGAAGCTCAAAATATTGAAGGCTTCGAACTCCATAGATTAGAAATTAATGATCATGTTCTTGATGATTATAATTATCGTAGATGGTTCACGCTTGCATTTTTCGATCGTAAGAAGTCTGAACGATATACGCCGGAGACGGCGAGCTTTGCTATGGGGGCATATTTAAGAACTATACTGACAAATCAAGCACCATTTCAGGATTATTTGAAAGGGGATCAAGGTGCAATTACAGAAAGCCAAAAACGTGGAGCCCTATTGTTTTTTGGAAAGGCGGGATGTATTACTTGCCACAATAGCCCATCCTTCTCGTCAATGAATTTTTATGCCTTGGGAACCAAGGATATGTATGAGATAGTTGGTCTAAATACTTCTGCCGAAGATCCAAGAATACTTGGGCGGGGGATGTTTACTGGAAGGGAGGAGGATATGTATGCCTTTATGGTTCCACAACTTTACAATTTAAAGAATTACGTTTCATTCTTTCACGGTAGTAGCAAGTCCTCTATAGAAGAAGTTATGGATTTTAAATTAAGAGCCTAATCTGAAAACAACATGGTTCCGGATAGTGCAGTGGCTTTGACACCAAGAAACTTGACTCCAACGGAGAGATTGGAATTGATCGATTTCTTAACCAATGCTCTGAATGATGACAATATGGATCGGTATGCTCCAGATCATCTTCCTTCAGGTCTTTGTTTCCCGAATAATGATCCTCTTTCTCGTAAAGATATTGGATGTGAATAAATATCGGCCTAAGCAAGAAATGTCTTTGGATCGATTCTTAATTATAAACAATTCTTATAAATGATTTAAGATGAGCAATGCGCATTCGGTTCATATTCCAGTCATGGGAATAGCATATACTATTGATACACCTCTGAAGGTTGCACCGTATGGATTGGATTCCGTAATTTCTCTAGTGGATGATATTCTGCTCGAGCGAATGCGTAAGATGTATTGTAATGAGTATGATATACCATATGACGATATATTAGAAACAGAAGATGATTTTAGAGCTCTTAGGATTCCAGCTTATCTAAACCTTATAGATTTACTTGTTCAGCGAAAATTTGAAAATATAAAGGCTTCGGCATTTGGAGATGCTCGAGAGGTGTTTAAATATATCAGTTTATTAAAAGACGGGAAGAATCTAAAATTAGAATTCCAAAATATTTTGGATGAAAAAGCAATACCCGATATAGTAAATTCTTGGTTAACAGAAAATCTATGCAAAGGTAGTATCGATGTGAACATAATGACCAAAGTCGATAAGACGAATTATAAAGGTGAGGAAAAGCTTCCTGCAATGTTCAATGATGCACATGCAGTACTTAGGGGTTATGCGATGAGTACATTAGAATCATCGGTAATACTGTCAGCAGGAATAAATCCAAGGCTCTATAGTTACATTCAAGAATTTGAAGATTTTTATCCTAATGAACAGGGCGTAATTAAAAAGAAAATAATTCTAAAAGTAAGCGATTATAGATCAGCTTTTGTTCCAGGGAGGTTTCTCGCTAAGAAAGGATTATGGGTGTCGGAATACAGGGTAGAGTCTGGTCTTAATTGTGGTGGTCATGCATTTGCTACAAATGGTTTGTTGTTGGGTCCTGCTTTAGACGATTTTAATTCCAAACGTGAAGAATTGACTCGCTCTATGAATGAGGATTTACTTGCATCGTTACGACAGAAGAATCGTGCAATTCCCGAAGTTCCAATGGCACTGCGTGTTGCTGCTCGGGGAGGAGTAGGTACTTCTCAAGAACATAGTTTTTAATTAATAATTATAAAGTTGATGGTGTAGGATGGGGGACTCCATTTCTACTCGTTCCGGAAGTGACTACAGTAGATGATGAAACACTTGAAAAACTTATTGATGCGAAGGAAGATGATTTGTATCTAAGCGATGTTTCCCCATTGGGTGTGCCTTTTAATAGTCTAAAAGGAAATACTAAGGATAGCGAAAAGGAATCACTGATTGCAAAGGGAAGACCTGGAAGTTCCTGCCCCAAAATTTTTGTTTCACTAAATAAGGAATTCGGAGGGAAGTCTATTTACGTGGCATCCCATCAGTATCAACACCTTAAGCTTTTAGAGCTCGATTCTCAACTTTTATCTGAACAGGCGTACCGACACAAACATGACAAAATAGTGGAAAAGGCTTGCATATGCGCAGGGCTGGGTACTTCTGCTTTGCTTGCCAACGGTTTGGACACCAAAGTTGAGGGTAAAGGAATCTCCATTTGCCCTGGTCCGAATTTGGCTTTCTTCTCTTCAAAGATGAGTTTGCGATAGATTACTGCTCACATATATGGGAAGAGGAATGTAATATCAAGAGGTGATCGGCCCAATATGTTTATCAATGAATTGCAATTGTATATCAGTTTTTTGAATGATAAAATAGAAACGTTTCTAAATCAGAAGTCAGAAAAAGAAAAGAAGTATCTGATGGAATTTGGAAGAAACCTCTTGAATGGAATTCAATATTATAAGGCATTATATGGTAAAGGAAATGATGGATTGGCGAATGGCAATTTGGATATTTCCATTGAGTTAGAGAAAGGAAGAGAGTATTTGGAACTAATTGTATCTAAAATGAAGGATGTTTCAATATACGAAAGACAGAATTAGAATCTACCTAACTATTTGTCAGTGATTAGGCTACTTTTATGGTCACAAATATAGACATGAAATAATGAGTGGCTCGAAGCAGGTAATATATGAAGACAACCATTTACTCGTAGTTCATAAGATGGCAGGCCAGCTTTCTCAAGGGGATATAACCAAAGATCCAGATGTAGCTACTTTATTCATGCCTTATATCAAGAAAAAGTACAATAAGCCAGGTAATGTCTTCCTCCAGCCAGTTCATAGATTGGATAGACCAGTATCAGGATGTATGATCTTAGCGCGCACAAGTAAGGCATCTAGCAGGTTGACTCAAGCTTTTAGGGATGGTCAAGTAACGAAACATTATTTGGCAATATCAGATAAGCGCGCAGATCAGGAATTTGGGACGCTGGAAAACAGGCTTATCAAAGATGGAACAGTCAATCGCGTAAAGGTCGCAAGGACTCGAGATAAAAAAGGGAAAGAGGCTATATTGAAATATGAACTTATCTCTTCCCTTGATGGAATCCATATGTACCATATCAAACCTATAACTGGCAGAAGTCACCAGATAAGAGTTCAGATGTCTCATATTGGAGTTCCGCTCCTCGGTGATCTCAAATATGGTGGTTCCAAGACGGAAACAGAACAAGCGATCGCTTTGCACTGCTTTGCAATGACATTTATGCATCCCACTTTGAAGAAGTCTATTACCGTCAAGACCTATCCTTCATACCCTGATTATTGGAAACTATTTCGCGATGCAATGCGAAGTGTTGATTTGAAATAAAAGGTGTTAACCATTAAATCCCGAATTTTATTCGAGATTTACTTACTTGACGGCATAGGCAGGTTCAACTTACAATTTTGTTTAAGTCTTACAGATTTCTCAAAATCGACTTTCGTTAATAATTTATCGATCTGGACTGCATCATATCTAAAGAAAATTTACCTTTGTGGTGTGAGGGTCGTACGGCCAGCTCCCTTTGAATTCCCCCAGGGTGGAAACACAGCAAGGGTAGGAGGTTGTAGCGGTTTGGTATGATTCCTCACATTTTTTATTTCTCCTTAGAATTCCCTTGCAATGAAGTTTTTTATCGATACGGCCTCTCTTGATCATATTAAAGAGGCTAAAGACCTTGGTATTCTTGATGGTGTTACAACCAATCCTTCGCTTATGGCGAAAGAAGGAATCTCTGGACAAGAAAATATTATTGCTCACTATGCCAAGATCTGTGAGATTACAGATGGCGACGTTAGTGCAGAGGTTATATCTACGGATTTTGAGGGAATGATTGCAGAGGCCAAAGTACTCGTTGAAATCGCTCCCAATATAGTTGTGAAGATTCCGATGATAAAAGATGGAATCAAGGCTATCAGATGGTGTACGGATAATGGCATCAAGACAAATTGTACATTGGTTTTTTCAGCTGGACAGGCGATTCTGGCGGCTAAGGCTGGAGCAACATATCTTTCTCCATTTATCGGTCGCGTTGATGATATTACATGGGATGGAATCGCATTAATACATGAAATAGCGGAGATTTATGCGATCCAAGGATATGATACGGAAATCTTGGCGGCGTCAATCCGAAACGCTAAGCATATTGTTGATTCTGCTATGGCGGGAGCGGATGTGATTACTGCACCTTTAGGCCCTATCTTGGGACTTTTGAAGCATCCTTTAACGGATATCGGATTGGCTAAGTTTCTTGCTGATCATAAGAAGTCCAATAGCTAAGAAATTCATACGCTCTTCATGAAGAAAGTCTACTATCTATCAACTTGTGATACATGCGCTCGCATTATGTCTCAAGTGCCCCAAATCGAAGAGTGGGATAAAGTAGATATTAAATCCGAAAATATTTCAGCAGAAGATTTAGATCTTATCGCCAAGGAGTCAGGTGGGTATGAAGCTGTCTTTAGTAAGAGAGCTCGCAAATTCAGGGGAGAAGGATGGAATGAGAAAGAGCTGTCGGAACAAGACTATCGCGGACTCATTCTTAAAGAATATACTTTCCTGAAGCGCCCTGTATTTCTCATTGATGATCATGTATTTGTAGGTAATAGCAAGAAGACAGTTAGTGCTCTTTTAGAATATATTCAGATATAAAGGAGGCCAAGAAAGCCAAGTTGTAAGTACCTCTATCTGATAAATTTAAAGATGCTTATGCCAGATTCGCTTGCTACGTTCAGTATATTTGTCAAAGTAGAATTCAAATTCCTATGGTTACAAGTAGCGAGATTGTCGAGTGGTTCAAAGGTCTTCAAGATGATATTTGTAAGAACTTAGAGACCCTTGATGGAGAAGGAGTCTTTCACGAAGATAAATGGGATCGCCCTGAAGGTGGCGGTGGAAGATCTCGTGTAATCCAAGGAAAGCATATAGAGAAAGGAGGCGTCATGTTTAGTGCGGTTGACGGCAAGATGCCCGAAGCGGTGGCTAAAGGATTAGGTCTTCCAGCGAATGAATTTCTCGCTACCGGGGTATCAATTGTACTGCACCCGCATAATCCTCATGTTCCGATCATCCATATGAATGTCCGATACTTTGAGACTTCAACAGGGGAATGGTGGTTCGGTGGTGGAATAGATGTTACGCCTCATTATATAGATGAGCAGGCAGCTCAAGAATTCCATAGAAAATTAAAAATTGCATGTGATCCGTTGGGCCCAGCTATCTATGAGGAATATAAAATCTGGGCTGATAATTACTTTTTCAATGAGCATCGAAAAGAAACTCGAGGAATCGGAGGTATCTTCTTTGATCGTCTCAATGAAAGCAAAGGATTTAGAAAAGAAGATATCTGGACTTTCGTCCAGCGAGTAGGAGAGACATTCGTTCCGGCGTATAAGGAATTATTTCAGAATGGATTTGAAAAACCGTTTACGAAGACTGAACAACAATGGCAATACGTTCGTAGAGGTCGTTATGTAGAATTTAATCTGGTGTATGATCGAGGAACAAAGTTTGGTCTCCAAACAAATGGACGCATAGAATCCATTCTTATGTCCATGCCTCCAGATGCAAGTTGGCCTTATAACCTTGCACCAGCTTCGGGATCCGCAGAAGAGGCCACGCAAGGGTTGCTAATAAAGGGAATAGATTGGCTTAACTAAATTGGCTATGATTCAATAAAGATATTGAATTGCTAAAAGAATTAAAATCGTAAGCAATACATAATAATTGAATCTGTGGTAATAGAGTTACTTCTGTTGCGCGCAAGATCTTCAATATATACATCTACTGTAAATCGATTTTCAGGATAATTGGGATTCTTATCACATGCTGGTGTTAGTGCCTCTGGGGGATAAATACAGCATGTACTCGGAAGCGTCAGTTTCATTGTTCCTTCAAGTAGCTTACCATTGTTTGGCAGTTCTGGAAATGATCTAACTATATATTCTGAACCATCGCGATTATCGATTATAAATATATTCAACTCATTTACACCTCCGATATCGCCATCAACATCTGAGAATGACAAATTAATACTAATAGAATCTTTTCCTAATCCTTGATTCAGGGTATTAGCATTGAGTCCCTTGTAGATCAATACAGGAGGATTATTGCCCACGGGCCCTTCCTTTGTACAAGAGATGCAGAAAAGTCCAAGTAAAAGAGATATTTGCAGTATCGATCGAATCATAAGCTCAACTGTGAATATAGAACGTGAAAAGGTAACAAATTGTCTATTCTCTGAAGAAATGTCTTTTGAGGAGAAAGGTTTAGAGATTTATAATTATCAAAAGCGCTATAATAAGGTGTATCGTTCTTTTCTTGAGATTATCGGTAGACTAAATATTTCTCCTGGGGCTATCGAGGAGATCCCTTTCTGCCCAGTTAGTTTGTTTAAATCTAATACTATAAAATCGGGCAATTGGGAAGCGCAGCAAATCTTCCTAAGTAGCGGCACCACTGCGATGGAACGCAGTAATCATTCTGTTAGGGATATCCCTTTTTATCATGAAAACGCGCGCCATATTTGGAATCAAGATTTTGGGGCTTTGAGAGAATATGATTTCATCTCTTTATTACCCAATTATCATGATAATCCATCTTCCTCTCTGCTTAGTATGGTGTCTCATTTTATGAAGAATTCCTTTTACGGAGAGGAAAAATATTTCTTGAATGATTTGGGAGCATTGCATACCTATCTTGAAGAATCAAAAAAATCGAGACAGAAGACTGTTCTTATCGGAGTAAGCTTTGCGCTACTTTCTTATCTTGATTTATATAGTCACGTAGATATGTCGCACCTTATTGTTATAGAAACGGGAGGGATGAAGCGCTATAGAGAGGAGTTAACAAGAAGCGCACTGCAAAAAAGGCTATCTCAGGGATTTCAGAATGCTACTTTGTGTTCTGAATATGGCATGACAGAATGTTTCTCCCAAATATACGCGATCAGAGGAGATCAATTCAGGCTTAATGACCGTATGCGAATACTAATAAGTGATCCAAGTGACCCCTTCTATCTATTGCCCATGGGCAGAACGGGTAGAGTGAATATCATAGATCTCGCCAATATTGATACGCTATCGTTTTTTGCTACTGATGACATAGGAAAAATATCGGATGACGAGCATATAGAGATACTCGGTAGAATCTCCAACAGTGACTTACGAGGATGCAATTATTTGATCTGACTTAGTAGATCTTACATTCTTGGTTAATCCTTCAAATATCCAATTTGCCAAAGCTTGTCTATTTGCACTGGTTCTAATGCGCTTGTGATTGTATGGGTTATTGATATTCGCTAATTCTATAAGTACTGCAGGTGGATTCGTCTTGCGTAATACATAGATACCTCTCTCATGAAGGGACCCTCGATAATTCTTGGTGCTTTGATGTTTTTTGTATTTCTCGGCAAATGTGTTTCTAATTTGTCCGGCGAGTAACTTTGATTGCTTACTATGACGGTAGTAACAGAAGAAGACATCCTGTTGGGTAGACTTAGAATTAGCATCTACATGGATCGATACCACCACCTGATCTTTGTATCCTTTCCTAGAATATTCCTCATGCTTGCGATTGATGTAATTTGTTCTTTGGACGAGGCGCTTCAATTGATTTATTGGTAGCTTTTCACCATTAGCCAAGCGTTCATCTTTGTCGCATGGGAGGTAAGAACCATCGCGAATACCATCGTTCTTATCCTGGACTACCATTTCTACTATAGCCCCATGTTCTTCAAGGTTACGTGCGATTCTGAGGCTTACATCGTAGGCATATTCATCTTCGCACAGAGTCTTATCACAAGTCTTACACATAGCACCAGGATCTGGCCCTCCATGACCGCTGACGATGTAATAGACTTTTCCTTTTAGACTATTATCAGAAGCTTTCTTTAGTTTATTCTTTTTACCATAGATATTATTTAAGGTAATGGCTTGCTGTTTGATTTTAACCTTTACAATTTTGGCCTTAGTTTCAATTACTAATGGGGTAGGGAGAGTCTTTAGGTTGACGAGTTCTGATACTGGTACCCATAGAATCTTACTATCAGAATAGTGTGTACTTCTAATCCCCTTAGCCAGAATAGACTCATTGTATTTCTTTATTCTCACTGCTTTGTCCCAATCTTGAACGCCGATGGTAGATCTAATGGATTTACCGTCATAGTTATAGAGCTTGACAGGTAGATTATAGACTCTACTGTGAATGAGGTGTTGGTTCTTCTTTAGGTTGTTGAGATTTAGAAATGCATTTCGAAGTCTACTGTCTCTATGGAGTTCGTATCTTTGTAGTAATATGTTTATACCATCTCCATTGCGTGCTTTTACTTTATGGTATTCTCCATTGACGATACTTTCTCCTTGCATTACAGCATTTAAAGAGAAGAAGGCTAAAGTCACTAATAAGATCGATCTAATCATTATAAGTAGTTGAAATACAAATATATACAATTTATGAAAAATCGTAATATGTTTACGTCAAAAAACGAAATATTCCACTAATCTATGTCTTCATTTATATTGCAATTGCGCACGGAATTTTTGATAGAGTATCGCAGTTGGTCCCAAAGTGGAGCGATTTTACTCTTTGTCCTAGTGCTTGCATATGTAATATCTCGTATCAAACCCGGGTTGAGCTCCACACCTGAATTGGTGATTACTGAGTTTAGTTTTATTTTTTGGCTGTTTCTCATGCTTATATCAGTAAGTATTGCGATCCGAACAGAAGGTCATAGTGATGACGGAGAACACATTCTTATTTACACCCTCATCTCTCCTCTAACCGCGTTTTTTGCTAAGTATTTTTTTAATGTCATGTATTTGGCATTAATCGGGATTGGATTTTATCTGGCACTTTATTTCTTTTATGCCCCACAAGTTTCTTTATCCCTTGATTTTGTAACGTTGATTTTGTGCGGCGCTATTTCTATAGCTGCAGCATTGAGTTTTACTTCTGCGATAGCGAGTCATTTAGTAGGTCAGAATACAATTTTAAGCATACTTTCGATACCCATACTGATTCCTGTAATTTTAACCTTGTATCAGATGAGCGTAGGCCAGGTGATGCAAGGAAGTATTGAGATGTCACAATATCTTACGCTTTTCAGTATCTCTTTGCTGAGTATTGCGTTATCATTATTTCTATTCCCTATGGTTTGGAAACAATAACTAAGAGCCAAAATATGTACAGATTTATATATCATAAATGGTGGAAGGTATTAACATTAGGCTTGTTGCTTTATGTCTTTATTGTGGGCTTTCTGGTACCGTTGAAACCAGGAATTCTATCCGTCTCCAAGATGCAAATCGAAAGAGGGGTGCCTTTTAAGGTTGATGTTATTACATATAACACTCAATGGGATGATCAAGGTGAAATATCAGCGTATTTTAAATATGATTCAACACACCTCTGGGCAGTACCAGGGATTATATTGAATGACCGTAGAAATCTTTCTCTATCCGGTGTTTTGCCAGCTTGGAAATCTTCTTTTAAGAGTGAGTTTGATGACTTGACGCTAATTATTCATCATAAGAGGGATGGATTTTTAATATTGCCTTCTGCCTTTATAGGTTTGGGGCCTTCCGATGGGCAAGAACCTTCTTGGACTACTGAAATTCCTGAATATGGAGAGTGGACATGGCAATTTCCATTTCAAGCAATTCTCTACGAAACAATTCGTAATACCTTTTTTCATGTTGCCATATGGATGGCCATGTTTGTTTTGCTTGTCGTGAGTTTGGTCTACAGTATTAAATATTTGATAAGTCGTGATACGGTTTATGATGCCGTGGCCTCTTCTTTTGCATATGTCGCGGTTGTTTGGGGGACGATGGGCATGATAACAGGCTCTGTATGGGCAAAAGCCACTTGGGGTACGTATTGGACTAATGACCCTAAGCTAAATATGAGTGCTGTGGCGATGATGATTTTTTTGGCGTACACAATTTTAAGGGGCTCCATAAGTGACGAAGACCGTCGCGCACAACTTAGTAGTGCTTATAATATTTTTGCCTTCCTTGCTATGATACCTTTGGTATTTATAATACCTCGACTTTCCAGTATGAGTAGTATGCATCCCGGCAATGGAGGGAATCCCGCTTTAGGAGGAGAAGATCTCGATCATACTTTAGGATTGATTTTCTACCCAGCGATTATAGCATATACATTTCTGGGAGTTTGGATGGCATCACTGCTCTTCAGACTTCGTAAAATCGAAATACATAGAATATATTCAAAGTTGAAAAAATGATGATAATTCCTTTTTTGTTTATGTTTTTGAATATTTAAATGAATTTTGGGTTAAAAATCGCTATATAATATTAAAATAGTAGCAAATTTGACCGTTATTGTTTGTTGATCAAGAAAGGAGTAGATTAGAGATAAATTGTAAATTGAAAGATCAAAGCAACAGATAATTATGAAGCGTATAATAATGCAAAAATCAATACTCTTTTTGTTCACACTATTAGCCTTAACTTCTTCTCTACATGCGCAGGGTGATCAGATTGACAATGGTGGGAAGATATTCACTGTAGTAGTTTGCGTGGCGGTTATATTACTCGGTATAGTGGCCTTTCTATTTTATTTAGAAAGACGCATTAGCAGGATAGAAGAGATCAATAAGGTGAATTAAGTCACAAAAACCTTAATACTGAATTAAAACGAATTAACATGGTTCATAAATTTTACGAAACAGTACAGAAGAATTTTGATAAGGCAGCGGCATTAACCGATCATCCCAGAGGGCTATTGCAACAGATCCAAGTTTGTAATGCTGTTTATAAAATGAAATTTCCTGTAAAAATTGGTAATCAGTACGAAGTAATAGAAGCATATAGAGTACAACATAGCCAACATCGCCAACCTACCAAAGGTGGAATAAGATATAGTGAGCTTGTGGATCAAGAAGAGGTAATGGCCCTCGCCGCATTGATGACCTATAAGTGCGCGATCGTTGATGTTCCTTTTGGAGGGGCAAAAGGAGGAGTGAAAATAAATCCGCGTAAATACAATGTGGATCAACTACAAAATATTACACGTAGATATACCATGGAGCTCGTGAAAAAAGGCTTCATAGGACCCAGTGTAGATGTTCCTGCGCCTGATTATGGCACGGGACCGCGAGAAATGGCATGGATTCTAGATACTTATCAAACATTTTCACGAGGAGAAATTGATGCGGTGGGTTGTGTAACAGGGAAACCTGTTAACCAAAATGGTATTCAGGGCCGCACAGAAGCAACAGGTAGAGGAGTTTATTATGGCATAAGGGAGGCCGTTTCTCAGAAAGATGATATGGCTAAGATCGGTTTGGAACCTGGAATGGCAGGTAAAAGGATCGTAGTTCAAGGATTTGGAAATGTAGGAAGCTATTCTGCTCAGATATCTCAAGAAGAGGGAGATGCAATTATTGTGGGTATAGCAGAATATGACGGAACGATTTATAATCCCAAAGGAATCAATATTGAAAAATTATTAAAATTCCGTAAAAAAACTGGTTCAATCGTTGGATTCCCAGGAACCGAAAAATTGAAAGAGAAGAACGATTGGTTAAGCTTGGATTGTGATATTCTAATTCCTGCGGCTTTGGAAAACCAAATAACTTCGGAAAATGCGAAAAGTATTAAGGCAAGGATCATAGGCGAAGCTGCCAATGGTCCAATAACTGCAGGGGCCGAAGAAATTCTAATTAAGATGGGCGTTATGATTTTACCTGATATGTATCTGAATGCAGGAGGAGTTACAGTGTCATACTTCGAGTGGCTCAAGAATCTATCTCATATGAGATTCGGTAGAATGGAAAAAAGATTCAATTCGAATACTTACGGTAACATTATAAAAACTGTCGAACGTCTAACGGAAAGATCAGTAGATGATCGAGAAAAACGAGTGATAACAAGAGGTGCGGAAGAAATTGATTTGGTGAGATCTGGATTAGAAGAAACGATGATTACAGCCTTTCATAGTATTCGTGATATTTATAAGAGGAGAAAGAAGGTTGAAGATCTCCGTACTGCTGCATTTATCTGTGCTTTGAATAAAGTAGCCAGTGATTATATTGCAATGGGTGTATTCCCATAGAGGTTATAAAATATTGGAGGATTATAGATTAGGAGCATCTCATTTTATATGAGATGCTCTTTTTTTGCCTAATTATTAACCCGGAATAATAAAGTTTAAATAGGTGTATTGTGTAGTAAATGGAAGTATTAATAGTACGACTATTGTTTGATATCTTAATTCTCCGTCGTCGCGATATTTTCTAAATACTCATTCGTGTCGAGATACTCAGGGTCGATACTTTTACATTTTTCTAAATATTCTTGTGCTTCTTTATACGCTTCGCACTCATATTTAAATACTCCAAGACGATATTGAGAATAGGGATGATATCGAAAGAGGGCTGTATTTAGCGTGTATACATAGATGGCTTTTTCTATTTCCCCATCATAATGAAGTTTCTTAGCATAGATTGCAAGCTCGCCGACATAGGAGGCTTCTCCAAATAAAGAACGAGCTATACTTTTGTATTGACTATTCAGACTATCCAAAGAATTATTCTTAAAAAGTGATTGCAATTCCGTGACGGCATTGTAGCTTGGATTAGATGGGACTCCTGCGCTAATTTGAGCGATATCGATTTCTAAGCCACTAACTGGATGTTCAACAATTCTATCTATTTCTTTACCTTCTCTTTCGAATACGAAAGTTGGGACACGATGGATGTCGTAAGGAAGTTCTTCATGCTCTGGCCCTTGTTTGTATTGTTCATCACCTCTAAGTGCTATCAATTTAAGCTGGTTGATTGGCAATCCTGCCTGCTCCCAAATTTTTATAAATTTTGGAAGAAAACTTTGAGTATCTCCGCACCAGGTACCGAGAAATATTTTCACCGTTACATCTTACAATTCAGAATAGTGATGCGATAGAAGCTTTGGAGAGAATTCATCTTGACTTTCCCTATACCATTCAGCGTAAGTTGCTTTTTCTAAGCCCTTTACTTCAATAGTCCCCCACAAATATGTTTTAGCACCTGAAGTGTAAGAAGGTGCATTTCAGAATGTCGCATAAGAGAAAAAAGTAATATATTGAGTAAAAATATCGAGAACGATGAATAAGGCTGAATTAACTGAGAAGTTTAGCCAGCGTTTGAATGATATAGAGAACCTTAAGAATTCCAAAGATTT
>JBLIDB010000123.1:0-14387 GCA_047634015.1 Saprospiraceae bacterium | reverse complement strand
AACAATTACTTTTCTTAAACAAAACACTTATTAGAACTTAACATTCAATAATCCTGTCAGATCCTTTACTTCTCTGATTGTTTCTTGAGCTCTCTTTCTGATTTCCGCACTGGAAGCCTTGATTTCATCTTTTACCTTCCTCTTATCTGAATGCAGTTCCTTCTTTTTCTCATTGAATGGTGTTAAAAGATGCATCACATTATCAGCTGCTATAGCTTTAAGGTCACCGTATCTCAAAACACCATTTTCCTGAGCTTCTAATAATTGCTTATACTCATCGGACTCCCCCGAGGATGCCTTCAACATCTCAAACAGATTAGCAACTCCTGGGCTCATGCCTCCATCAGAATTCTCTCCGGTATCCGTTACGGCAGATTTAATTTGCTTACGGATTCGTTTTTCATCACCAAATAAGCTGATATAATGCTTTTCTCCAGCACTCTTACTCATCTTCCGTAAAGGATCTGCAGTAGATCTAATACTTGGTGTTTCAGTATACAGCGTCTCAGGTAGAACAAAATATTCCTTCCCTACGGAGTGATTGAATCGCTGTGCAACCTCTCTCGTTAGTTCTAAATGCTGCGCTTGATCTTTTCCAACAGGGACAAAATCAGCTCTGTATATCAATATATCAGCAACCTGCAAAACTGGATAATCAAGCAATCCTGCGGAAATAAATCCTTCTTTTGGATTCTCTCCTAAAGACAGGCTCTTATCCTTGAATTGTGTCATATTAGTAAGACGCCCAACAGCACAAAAGCAGTTCAAGATCCAGTTCAATTCTGCATGCTCAGGCACAAGGGACTGAATGAATAAATTCTCTGCCTTCACTCCAACTGCCAAAAGACTAAAAATCAAGTCCCATGTATTCTCCCGTAACTTCTTAATATCATACGGCATGGTTATAGCGTGATAGTTTACCACACCATAAGTACAGTTATAGTCCTCCTGCAAAGCCACGTAGTTACGCACCGCTCCGAAATAATTTCCCAAGTGAATCTCCCCTGTGGGTTGTATACAAGAGAGCACATTTTTCTTTGACATCATATTTATTTAACGGCGATAGCAGAAATCTCCACATTCACGTACTTAGGAAGAGCGGCTACTTCTACAAGTTCTCGAACAGGTGCATTCTCTTCATTGAAATATTCCGCATATACCGTATTAATCAGAGCGTAATTCTGCATATTTTTAACAAATACTGAGCATTTGATGACATTTTCAAAAGTCATTCCTGCGTTGTCCAATATCGCCTTTAGGTTGTGCATTACCTTATGAGTCTCTTTCTCAATGGTATCAAGAACTAATTCCCCCGTTTCAGGATCAAGTGCAATCTGCCCAGAGATATATAGAGTATCACCAACGAGAATGGACTGATTATATGGTCCTACAGGACTGGGTGCTGCGCTCGTGTTTAGTATCTTCTTCATTTTTAAATTAGAATTCATAACAAAAAAAGCCCCAATGACTGAGTCAAGGGAGCTGTTTTATCTTTTATAGATATTGAACGACGAGGTTTATTCTACTTCCTCTGCGGCTTCAATAACTACCTGACCCTTGTAATACATAGATCCATCATGCCAATAAGCACGGTGATAGAGATGTGGTTCGCCTGTAATCTTACAGATTGCTACTGTTGGGAAAGGAGCTTTTTTATGCGTTCTTCTCTTACGCTTACGTTGCTTGGATATTCTACTCTTAGGATGCGCCATTTTAGACTTTATTAATACTTAATTCAAATTCAAATTATCTAACTCCTTCCATATTCCAGAAGGAGATTTATTTTTCTCTTCATCACTACCATACAACCGATCCAAAATCTCTTGATCACAACCCTTGTAATCATCTTCCTCACAATTCTTCAGACTGATTATCGGCATATGTACATGTATAGATTCATATATCAGCGGGGCTAAATCTATATGACTCGTCTTTGGATCCATAAAAGTAACCTCAGTCTCTTCTCCCGAAGCCTCCTGAATCTTAATAATAATAGTATCCTCAAACTGCATAGGAATCATAATCTCCGCAACACATCTATCACACTTTGCTTTATAAGCTCCATTACATTCAATGGATAGCGTAACAAGACCGTCTAATTTATCAAAGATTATATCTACTTCCATCTGACCTTCGGATATTTTCGACGTTTCGAAACCCTTCCAAAAATGCTGATCGACTATATATATATAGTTATGTAAACCATTTGCAAGCCCTAAATAGGGAATAACCAACTCGCTTTTTGATTGCATAATTCCACCAAATTTCCAAATGGAGCGCAAAGATAGTATTTGTATCGCTAATTTTCCAACAGATTTATGACAAACCGCCGATCATATCTTCAGGTCGGACCCATTCTTCGAATTCTGCTGCTGTAAGATACTCCAAATTTAGGGCAGCGGCCTTCAAAGTTGTACCTTCTTTAAATGCTTTTTTGGCAATTTCAGCGGACTTGTCATATCCGATTTTAGTATTCAATGCGGTAACTAACATCAGAGAGTTATCGAGATGTTCTTTAATTCTTTCTCTATTGGGCTCTAAGCCAGCAACACAGTTATCAGCGAAGCTCACACATGCATCACCTATCAATTGCGCAGACATCAGAAAATCATAGATCATCACAGGCTTAAATACATTGAGCTCAAAATGACCGCTCATACCACCTATATTTATGGCAACATCATTACCAAATACCTGTGCCATGGCCATAGTCAATGCTTCGGCTTGTGTAGGATTAACCTTTCCTGGCATTATGGAAGAGCCCGGCTCGTTGGCAGGTATATTCAGTTCTCCGATACCACTCCGAGGTCCAGAAGCAAGGGCACGAATATCATTTCCTATTTTCATTAGGGAAGCCGCCACTGTCTTGAGTGCACCATGAGATTCTACTATTGCATCATGAGCAGCTAATCCTTCAAATTTATTCGCTCCTGTAATGAAAGGCAGACCTGTTAATTCAGAAATAACTTCGGCTACTCTAACAGCATACCCTTTAGGAGTATTCAAACCAGTACCAACTGCTGTGCCCCCGAGTGCTAATTCACTTAAGTGTGATAATGTATTTTCTATTGCTTTAACCCCATGATCCAGTTGAGAAACATATCCAGATAGCTCTTGTCCCAAGGTAACCGGTGTAGCATCCATATAATGTGTTCTTCCTATTTTCACTACATCCATATACTGTTCGGATTTTTTAGCGAGTATATCCCTTAGTGCTCGCATCCCAGGGATTGTTACTTCTACCAGCTTTGTGTATGCAGCAATATGCATAGCGGTAGGAAATGTATCATTTGAACTTTGAGATTTATTAGCATCATCATTTGGATGCAGGACTTTACTGCTATCATCTAAAGCGCCTCCTTGCATCTGATGACCACGATTAGCTATCACTTCATTGACATTCATATTGGATTGAGTCCCAGAACCTGTTTGCCAAACTACCAATGGGAACTGGTCGTCCAGGTCACCTTTAAGAATTTCATCACATACTTTACCTATTAGATCCGACTTAGCCTTATCCAACGCGCCCAATTCAGCATTGGTAATTGCCGCAGCCTTCTTAAGGATTGCGAATCCCCGTATAACCTCCAAAGGCATCTGTTGACCTCCGATTAAGAAGTTCTCTTTACTACGTTGTGTTTGTGCTCCCCATAACTTGTCAGCTGGAACATCCACATATCCTATTGAATCCTTTTCCTTTCTAAAATTTGCCATAAGTTTGATATAAGTTAAAATCGATTTGACGTCACAAATGTAAACTTCTTACTTTTGCACTTGTTCTTAAGACAGAGTACCTTTTTATTCATTTATTAAAAAAACACAAACAATGGCTTTTACACTCCCAGATTTAGGATATGCATACGATGCACTCGAACCAGCAATTGATGCTCGAACAATGGAAATACACCATGGCAAGCATCATCAAGGTTATACTAATAAATTAAATGCAGCCATCGAAGGCACCGCTTTAGATGGAAAAAGCATAGAGGACATTCTTGGTTCGCTTGATATGACGAATACTGGTGTTCGTAATAATGGAGGTGGATTCTACAATCACAGATTGTTCTGGGAAGTAATCTCCCCTGCTGATAGAGGACGCCTTTCTGGTGATCTTAAAGATGCTATTGATAGAGATTTCGGATCTTTTGATGCCTTCAAAGAGAAGTTTGCCGCCGCTGCAAAAACAAGATTTGGCTCTGGTTGGGCTTTTTTATGTGTTCATGATGGAGGGAAACTTGAGATATGCAGTACTGCAAATCAAGATAATCCATTGATGCCAGGCATGGGTTGTGGAGGACAACCAATCTTAGGAATTGATGTTTGGGAACATGCCTATTACCTAAATTACCAAAACAGAAGACCCGACTACGTAGATGCGTTCATAGGAATTATCAATTGGAATGCAGTTGAAGCAAAATACGCTGCTGCCAAGTAAGAGGCACAAATTTCTGTAAAAATACAGCTGAGGCCATTTTCATACCGAGAATGGCCTCTTTTTTGCAGTAATTTTTAAGGATATTCAACTGGCGTGCTTGACAGTATTGAAAACTTCATTTAACTTGAAACTAAGGCTACTTCAACCATTATAATATTCGCCCTTTCTGGATTGGTATTGTTTCTCTTTGGAGATCAATTAAATCAAAAGATACTTTCTAAATAAGAGTCCATTCCACTCTTCTGAACTATAGTTCTACTTCTTGAAGTAGTTTTATATAGATTACAATAGCCTCTTCTATTTCACTAAGACCTACATATTCATCAATTGTATGAGATCTTTCAGATTTACCAGGTCCTACTTTTACTGTAGGGCAAGTAAAATGCACTTGGTCGGATAATGTTGGTGAGCCAAATACATTTCTTCCTAAAGCTTTACCTGCATTCACTATCGAATGATTAATATCAATACCAGAAGGATGCCATTTTAAGGATCTCGGAGTAAGCTTTGATTGAGTGCCACTTTGAAGTATTTCCAATACTTCGTTTAAAGAATAATGCTCATTGACTCTGCAGTCGATAACGAAACTACATTGATCTGGAATCACATTGTGCTGAGAACCAGCGGCTATCTGAGTAACAGTAGTTTTAGTGCGCCCCAGCACATCTGAAATCAGATCCCAATTGTAATTCTTTACCCATTGGATATCGTTCATAGCAAGATAAAGCGCGTTCTCTCCAATATCTCTTGCAGCGTGCCCAGCTATACCTTCTGCCAGTCCATCAATGACAATAAGCCCTTTCTCTGCTATTGCCAAATGCATCTCCGTAGGCTCCCCTATAATGCCGAGGGCTGGTCTTATTTCTAATTCTTTCAAAACAGAAGAAACTCCTCGAGTGCCAAAATTCTCTTCTTCTCCAGATGCAATAAGAATAAGATTATAAGGCAACTCATCATTATAAAAATGACAGAATGCTGCTATAAGAGACACCAGACAACCACCAGCATCATTACTCCCTCTACCATATAATTTACCATCTTCAATTTCTGCACCAAGAGGATCTTTGCTCCACCCCTCTCCTATTTTGACTGTATCGTGGTGGGAATTCAAAACAATCGTTTTTTTAAAGGAATCGAAGCTTTTTGATTTAGCAATAATATTATTGTGAATTCGCTCTGTCGATATTCCTTCTTCATTTAGAAATACTTGGATGACATCCGCAGTACTTGCCTCTTCACCAGAATAAGATTGTATTTTAATTAAATCTCGCAGTAGATCAACAGATTTTTGGAATCTTATTTGCATAAATCACTTTATAAGATGAGTAGCATTCTTCTGAGATATTAAATTTTCTATTCCGCAAATAGAAACATTATCAACACCTTGATTCAGAGCATCGAACCCATTAGACAACTTAGGAAGCATTCCTGCATTTATAACACCCGCTTCCTTCATAGATTCCAATTCGCTTGCAGCAATCGTTCGTATAGTATTACCATGATCCGAAATATCATGTAGTACACCTAGGAATTCAAAACAATATTTGAGAGAGACTTCATACTTACTCGACATTGCAATAGCTACTTGGGCGGCTATTGTATCCGCATTAGTATTTAGCAACTGCCCCTTGGTATTATGACTAATAGCACATAGCGCAGGAGTAAGACCTAAGCTAAGGAGACCTCCTAACTTGCCGCCATCAACACTTTCAATATCTCCCACAAATCCATAATCTATTTCTTTGACAGGTCTTTTATGTGCTTGAATAATATTCGCATCTGCCCCGCAAAGGCCTATCGCATCGATACGCATACTTTGCAAAAGAGCTACTAAGTTTTTATTCACAAGACCAGCATAGACCATTATCGCCACCTCTAATGTCTCTTTATTAGTTATACGACGACCATCAATCATCTGAGTTGATATACCTAAGAGGGCCGATAACTCAGTTGCCTTTCTTCCTCCACCGTGAATAATTATAATATCGTTGTCAATCGTTGTCAACATCTCCAAAAACCGAAGTAACTCCCGTTCTTCATTAATAAGCTTTCCACCTATTTTTATAATTTCTAATTTATCCTTACTCATTATATAACTTCTGATAGAATCTTATAGATAACAGCTTGAGCAGTATGTAATCGATTCTCAGCAAGATCATAAATCACTGAATGATCACTATCTATGGCATCATCTGCAAGGACTACATTTCTTCGAACCGGAAGGCAGTGCAGTAATTTGGCCTTGTTAGTCAAGTCCAATTTGTTTTTCGTTATCGTCCAATTAGAATCTTGAGATAAAATCTGACCGTAGGATTTAACAGAAGACCAGTTTTTTACATATACAACATCCGCATCTTTCAGCGCAAGGTCTTGATTATGCTCTACTTCGTGTCCATCCATAAACTCAACGTCCAATTCGTACCCTTCGGGATGTGTCACAGTGACTTGATGTCCTGCGGCTTTCATCCATTCGAGAAATGAATTAGAGACTGCCTGAGGCAATGCCTTTGGATGTGGTGCCCAGGACAAAACAATCTTAGGCTTCTCAACCGAAACATGTTCAGTAATGGTCATTAAATCTGCAAAAGACTGAAGCGGATGTCTTATGGCTGATTCCAAATTTATCACCGGTTTGGGACAGTATCTTATGAACTGCTTTACAACACTATCAGCGTAGTCTTTCTCTTTATCTTTTAATCCTGGGAAAGATCGAATCGCTATTATATCCGCATATCGAGAAATAACATTAGCGGCTTCCTTTACATGTTCCGCAGTATCAAATTCCATCTTTATACCATCCTCAAATTCCCACCCCCAGCTTCTACTCATATCCATGGGGATTACTTGCATGCCTAAATTCATCGCTGCTTTCTGAGTACTCAGCTTAGTTCTTAAACTTGGATTGAAGAATAAAAGGACAATTAACTTATTCTTGCCAACTTCTGCGAATTCGTTAGGATTATTTTTCATTCTAATTGCCGTTTGGATTAATTCATCCAAGTCGGCAACGTCATCAACGGAATAAAACTTTTTCATATCCTTATTTTTCTAAACTCTTTTAAGACCGGCTTCTAACTTATCCAAGAAAGTATCACAATCTTCTTGAGAAATCATCAAAGGGGGAAGGAGACGCAATAAATTCTTATTAGCCGCACTTCCAGTAAATAATTGAAAATCAAAAACCAGGGACTTTCGAAGTTCTGCGACAGGAAAATCAAATTCCATTCCCAACATCAATCCTCTTCCCTTTACATTTTTCACCCCTTTCATAATAGCTAAAGATTGCTGTAAGTACGTTCCCTTTTCTGTTGCATTCGTCATAAGGTCCTCATCTTTTAGCACATCCAGCACGGCGATTCCTGCTGCGCATGCGAGATGATTCCCTCCATATGTTGTTCCCAACTGCGATTTTACAGCAGGTATTTTTGTCCCATTAATAAGGACTCCACCAATAGGAAACCCGTTTCCCATTCCTTTGGCTGTCGTTATTATATCAGGTTGTATTCCACTATTTTGAAAAGCGAAGAAATCACCTGATCGTCCGTATCCTGCCTGTACCTCATCTAATATTAGGATCGTATCCGTTTCGTCACATGCCGTACGAATTGCTTTCAACCCTTCTGGATCCATTTGATCCAAACCACCTACTCCTTGAATTGCCTCGATAATGACCGCAGCAGATTTTTCTTTTTGAATTTCTTCAATTAGAGATTCGATATTTGTGATATCATGATAGATGGCCCTAATTCCTTTGTTAATAGGCGCCTGATGCTTTCTACCGGTATGAGTTACATTGATGGCAGCAGAGGTACGTCCATGAAAACTATTCGAAAGTGCCAATACCTGCTTCCTCTTATTATAAAACGAAGCCAATTTTAAAGCATTATCATTGGCTTCTGCCCCACTATTTATTAGAAATAAGTCATACCCTTCTACACCGCTTAATTCTTCTAACTTATCTGCTAATTCCTGTTGCAAAGGATTCACTACACTGTTACTGTAGAATCCTAACTTTCCAACCTGCGAAGTTATCTTATCGACATAATGCTTATGTGCGTGACCTATACTAATAACTGCATGCCCACCATAAAAATCTAAATATTCTCTTCCTCTTCCATCATACACTTTAGACCCTGCACCTCTTACTGGCGTAATATCATAAAGTGAATAAACATCGTATAAATTCATTCTTAATTTTTCTAAATTCCTAATCTAAAATGCATTCGCCTTCAATCCAAGTCCCAAACGCTCGTCCCATTTCATTATCAGATTCATATTCTGAACCGCTTGGCCTGCAGCCCCTTTTAGGAGATTGTCAATTGCACTTTCTATCCTTAGTTTGTTCCCAATTTTAGAAACATATAATAAGCCATTATTTGTATTAACGGCATCTTTTACCGAAATGGGATTTGCACTTCTATGGACGAAAGGTGATTCGTGATAATAAGTGTCAAATAACTCGTGCGCTTCAGATTCTGAGAGGTCAGAATTCATATAAACACTGGCGAATATACCTCTCGCAAAATCTCCGCGCATCGGTATAAAGTTAACTTCCGCAGCAAAACTTTCTTGCAATTGCTCTATACTCTGGTTTATCTCGTCCAGATGCTGATGCGTGAAGGGTTTGTAAACTGAAATATTATTATTACGCCAAGAGAAATGTGTCGTCGCTGAAGGTGCTTGACCTGCACCTGTCGAACCAGTAATGGCTGTAATGTGAATATCATTTTCTAATATTCCTGCTTTGGCAAGGGGTAGTAATGTGAGTTGAATACATGTTGCAAAGCATCCAGGATTGGCGATTCGCGTGGCTGTTTTAATCTCAGATTTATTCATTTCACATAAGCCATAAACAAATCCCTTCGCATCCGCTTTCAATCTATAATCTCTACTGAGATCTATTACAATCGCTCCTTCTTTCAATTGAATTTTATCAAGAAATGGTAGACTTTCACCATGACCCATGGCTAAAAATAACACATCGACATCGCCATCATAAGCTTCCGTAAATCTAATATCTGTACTGCCTAACAGATCACGATGAATCTCGTGAGCATAACGCCCCGATTGACTTCTGCTCGAAATAAATTTTATTTCCACCTCAGGATGATGTAATAATATTCTAATTAATTCACCTCCTACATACCCTGCCCCGCCTACTATTCCTACTGACTTCATAAAGGCATTTGTTTAGGATTAACAGCGTAATATATTTTCTCAGCATTGCTATAGATTTTAGTAAAGCCTTTGGCATCTTCTCCCGTCCAAGCTTTATTCTCTTCTCCATACTGGCCAAAACTGGAATTCATAAGATCGTTCTCAGATTCAATTCCAATTAGCTCAAAGCGGAAAGGGTGTAATCGAACATAAACTTTTCCATTTACAGTATCTTGAGAATCAGTGAGAAACCCTTCAATATTCCTCATTACAGGATCGAAGTATTTGGCCTCATGGAGAAACATCCCATACCAATCTGCGAGCTGCTTTTTCCAATGTGTTTGCCACTTTGTCAAAGTATGCTTTTCAAGTAACTCATGTGCTTTAATTAGAATTAAAGCCCCTGCCGCCTCAAATGCAACTCTTCCTTTAATCCCAATTATAGTATCTCCGACATGCATATCTCGCCCTATAGCATATGAATCTCCTAATTTGTTGAGCGCTTTTATCAATTCTACAGGACTATCATATCTGTGACCATTCATTGCAATGGCTTGCCCTTTAGAAAAGGTAATTTCAATTTCTTCAGAATCTTCTTTCTCGCAGTGATGTAACCAAGCTTCTTCTGGAAGTGTATGGCGACTTGCCAAAGTTTCCTTACCTCCAATACTTGTGCCCCACAATCCTTGATTGATAGAATAATCGCCCTTCGCTTGGGTCCATTCAAACCCTTTAGCATTTATATAATCAATTTCTTCTTGTCTGGATAACTGTTGGTCTCTGATCGGAGTAACAACTGTAACTCCTGGCGCTAAACTTTCGAAAACCCCATCAAATCTTATCTGATCATTACCCGCTCCGGTACTTCCATGGGCCACATGAGTAGCGCCTATCTCTTTCACATAGTCCAACAATGCAATCCCTTGGAATACGCGCTCAGAACTTACGGATAGCGGGTATGTATTATTCCTCAATACATTCCCATAGAGTAGATATCGTAAGCATTTAGCGTAGTACTCTTGTTCGTTATTTATACTTTTAAAAGAAATTGCTCCCATCTTCATGGCACGTTCTTCTAATTCTTGAACTTCAGCTTCCTCAAATCCGCCAGTATTAACATGCACTGCATGCACACTAAATCCTTCTTCTTGCAAGTATAAAATACAATAGGAAGTATCCAAGCCTCCACTATATGCAAGCACTATATTCTTAGTATCACTCATTATTTTTTGATTTTCGAGGTTGAATAACCAGATCTTCGAGATCCAACTTCATTTTAGTCTTGGAAGGTGCCAGCATAGCCGTACACAGACACATTTTCTTTTCATTTCTGATGAGAATATCATAATTCTGGCAGCTACTACACCCTTTCCAGAATTCCCCGTCCTTAGTTAATTGATTAAATGATACAGGACGATATCCTAGGTCACTGTTTATATTCATAACGGTATCACTCGTTGTAATACCAAATACCTTTGCATCTGGATTGGTATCACGAGCATGGTTGAAAGCTACTTTTTTAATCTTCGTTGCTAGTCCTATGCCTCGGAATTCATTGGTTACTATGAGTCCACTATTAGATACATATTCTCCAGAACTAAAGACTTCTGTGTAGCAAAATCCAGCCAATTCTTTATCTACAAATGCAATTATAGCATTGCCATTGGTGATTTTAATTTCAATATATTCTGACGTTCTTGTAGCTATTCCAGTGCCCCTCTCTTGAGATGATCGGATATACCACGCTGATATCGTGTCCGCGTATTCGTAGTCACGTTCATCTGCCACTCTTATTTCTATATTCTTATTCATGATAACATAACCATCTGATCGACAGCTTCTTAGGTAAACAAAATTAATAAAGTATGATCAGGTTGAATCAACCGCAAAGGAGAATATATTAGGACCTGGCGGTCCTGAAAAGTGAGCGGAAGCAAGTAGGCATAATTATAGAAATACCTTTCATACTACAAGTATAAGTTGTTTCGAGGAATATTGATGCAATTAGAACGGGATAAGATATTGTTATGACAACTATCTTAATCGAAACCTCATATAGTCATAAGTATTCGCCCAGTAAGTCATAGAATATTATATGACTTCTTCCATGGCCACGTTACCCAACTCAGCCAAAGATTGATTTCTTGCTTTTTCTAATCGGACCATACGCTTTTGAAATTGTCCCATAGCATATTCTGTGAATTCGGTAAGGTCCAAATCAAAAGGTATAACCTCGTACAGATTATAGCCTTCTTCTATGAGCGCCATTGTCGGTGGAAGCAACTTATTCATCTGATCCTGAACCGCATCCCAAACTTCGTCACCATTCTCGGCAACCAGTCGAGAAATAAGATATAGCCCATAAGCTACATGCCGAGATTCATCCTGCTTTAACTTACCTACAAATTCCATAAGTCCGGGCATGATCCCATTACTTTCAAGCATCTTGTGAAAAGAGAAATAACCAGTCTCGGCAAGTACTCCTTCGATGATCATATTGTAAGTCACAGAAGCTCGGGCCATATTGACGGGCGATGCATCATGTGTCAGACGATCTAATGCTTCTGGTAGTAAATTATAGAATATTTCCTTGTAAGAGTCCACCATATAATGACTCAAATCTCCACTATATTCGTCTCCGAATACTGTTGTTATATACTGATTAAAACCATCCACATGCTTCGCTTCTTCCCATAGAAAAGTCGTTAGAAACATTTCCTCTTCTAATCTTCCTTCCTTAGCGATAGCCATAATAAGAGGTAGTAAATCCAGCGTAACCGCTTCCTCACCAGCTTGAAAAACAGCCACATTGCGAACAAGGAAATCTTTCTCCAAATCAGTCAAATTTTGCCAGTCTGCTATATCCTGTGTAAAATCTATATCGTTGGGGTTCCAGATACCATATTTTTTGGCCTTCTCCCATAATTTCATTGGGAAAGAATTACGATCCAATCGTCGTTCACTGGTGGTTTGAAATGAAGTATGCATAGAGATAATTAATTACTGACAGTAAGTTACACCAATGTTAAATTGGTTATTAAATGAAAATTGGCAAATTATATCATACTGATAACAAATCCAATAAAATCGTCTATTGCAAAACACCACAGACACGGAATATTAGCCGTTACAAACAAGTTATCGTTATCTAAATAATTGATAAAAACCTATAAGATTATTGGCACAGTAATCAACTTAAATAGACAAATGTCAGCGTAATTACTTCTTATCAGTATATTCATGTTTCGAAAGGAAATAAGTCCACTTAAGATAAATCATATTAAGATTTTTCACGAGTTGCATTCCGGAGTAAAAGAAGTGTCTAACGACTTTATATGAAATTAAATAACACGCGCATAGAAGTAATGCAAACCATTGGTAAGTCAATGGATGAATTTCTGGTCAAATTCTTAAAACCAATCGAAGAGAATTGGCAACCTTCCGATTTTCTTCCAGATCCTACGAATCCAAACTTTCATGAAGAGGTTGCAGAGTTGCAGGAATTGGCAAGAGAAATGAGCTATGATCTATTTGTCACATTAATTGGCGATACAGTTACAGAAGAAGCGCTTCCTTCATATGAGTCATGGTTAATGGATGTAGAGGGAATCGACAATGTAAACCGTAACGGTTGGTCCCAGTGGGTTCGATCATGGACCGCAGAAGAAAATCGACATGGAGATCTACTCAATAAATACCTCTATCTCTCGGGTAGAGTAAACATGAGAGAATTCGAAACTACGGTACAGTATTTAATAAGTGATGGCTTTGATATAGGTACTGGTCGTGATCCCTATAGAAACTTTATCTATACCAGTTTTCAGGAATTAGCAACTAATATATCTCATAGACGTGTTGCTACACAATGCAAAAAAACCGGAAATAGTAAGATTGCAAAGATGTGTGGAATGATCGCTGCCGATGAAATGCGGCACGCGAATGCTTACATACATTTCGCTCAACGAATATTTGATATAGATCCGAGTGAGATGATGATGGCATTAGAAGATATGATGAGAAAGAAGATTGTCATGCCTGCCGGTTTTCTTCGCGAATCTGGAGATCAAATAGGCGATTTATTTGATGTGTTTTCAGATGCAGCTCAAAGAGCTGCCATATATACAACACAAGATTATATAGATATACTTTCTTCACTGCTCACTCAATGGGACGTAGCGAATATCCGCGGCCTAAATGAAAAGGGTGAAAAAGCAAGAGACTATGTCATGGCGCTGCCTGGTAGACTCCAACGAATTTCTTCCCGTATAAAAATCCCAGAGACGGTACATCAATTTAAGTGGGTAGCTTATTAAGATTGTTTATCTGTTGATTTTATTTTGAGCTCATTAGATATAAATGCGGTTCCATAATTTCGCATTAACTCCATTTTCACTTACTTCAACGCGACCGTTCCTGCAAATTGACTGGGAGTAACTCCAGTCTGTTTCTTAAATATTCTATTAAAAGAAGCTGGATCAAGATGAAAAGTTGGGGGCTACACATAAATCTTGGCTAATCGATATAGGAAGAATTCTACATCAACAATCCCTTTGAATTGTCTTCTAAGGCCTTTCACTTTGGCATTAAAGGATTCTGCGGAGGCATTAGTACTTGTATTATTGAAGTAGTTGAGGATGTGATTATAATGGCTCTTTATTGTATTTGCTATGTATCCGTCCGAGCTACCCCAACTTGCATAAAACGGATAGCCTCATGACCTTTGTGTCAAAAGATAAAGATGCGAATAAATTACAAGGAGTTTGCTGAGGGGTATTCAAAGAGTGGGTTGAGTAGG
>JBLIDB010000122.1:0-14460 GCA_047634015.1 Saprospiraceae bacterium | reverse complement strand
AATTGGACAATAATCCTGTAGAGAACAAAATCCGTCCTTTGGCACTTGGTAGGAAAAATTATCTCTTCGCAGGTTCACATCCTGCAGCACAGCGAATCGCTATGATGTACTCATTCTTCGCCTCTTGTAAACTAAATGATGTTAATCCAAGAGAATGGCTCACTTATGTTCTTGAAAATGTCAATGATACCAAAATAACAGACATTCATACGCTCTTGCCTAATAATTTTAATCCTCCAAATCTATACATGTAGATGCTCCTACGGATACGCTTATGATGATCCAAGAATCAAGGCAAATGGATTTCTTCAATAGTTTCATAGGGGGAAATCGAGATATTATGGAACTCCTCATAGAGCAGGAAGACCTTTCATTCGAGACCGGCAATGAGCATAGCTATGAATACGAATTATTGGATTCTCGGAAGACTAATTGAGCGGGTTTCGAATCAAACTATAACAGCATACGCGAAGGAGCACATATTTGATCCACTTGGGATGAATTCTACTACTTATCTTGAGATGAAAGGGAAGGTCGTTCCTAACCGAGTTTCTGGATATGTTAGCGAGTGTCCTGATTGCGATAGATTAGAATATAGAGCTCAATCAGAAGCTGTTGGAGACGGTGGGGTAGTCTCTAATATCAACGATTTATTGCTTTGGGAGAAGTAATTTCATTATCATAAGGTCTTCTCAGAAAAAAACTGGGAGATGATGTTAACCCAAAGGCGATTAGAAAATGGAGAATTACTATCCTACGCGGCTGGATTAATAATTGATGATTACAATGGAGAGAAAGTTGTAAAGCATAGCGGACAAAACCCAGGCTTTAGCTCAGAGATATTGAGATTCCCTGACCATGGTATTTCAATTATTGTCTTAGGTAATCAGAATTGGCATGATGTCAACTTTATTGCCTCTGAAGTGGCAGAGATATTTTTCCCTTCGCCAACTAAAAAGGAAAAAATTGCTCCAACCTCTCTAGTTACTTCTGTTCCCTTGAGCATACATGAATTGAATGCTTTTTGTGCTAACTATCATTTTAAAGAACAAATGAATATAGAGCAATTGAAAGGATAGAAAACGAACTAATCTATGTGAGGAATAATGGACCTAATAGTAAGCTTATTCCACTATCTAATAGTTAATTAACCTTTGAGGATCGTCCACACATTACATTAAACTTTACATTTGACGGCGATGGTACCAAACATATCGAATGGAAAGATGCTATGGGGGATCAACACGCCGATAGCTACATAAAAGGACAGCTTCATGCCAATGAATTACAAGGTTATACCTCTGTATATAGAAGTGTTGAATTGAATAAAGATTTGGTAATAGAATTTGAAAATGAAAAGCTTGTTGTGAGCTTTTTTGGACAAAAAATGCCTTTGGACATCATCATTAAAGATGAGTTCACGGCAATGGGAATGTTCAAATTCAAATTCGTAAGGGATTCAGCTAACAATATTTTAAGTTTCCGGATGGATGCACCCAGAGCGGGAAATATTCAATTCGAAAGAATATCATTCAATAATTAAAGTACGGATATCCTTCGAATCAAATAGATACAATAAGCATTTGTGAAGTACTCCGCCAAAATAAAAAATCGGCGGAATATTTTAGTTGATTAGAAATGGGCATCATTGGGTAACTGGGACTGGAGTTGGGCTTGAATTAACTAATTTGAGAGACTCTTTGATCAAAATATCGGCCGTATTCTCACCAAGACTTGTGCGAGTTATATAGTTGTATTTTTTAAAACTATTAAAGTCCTCTTTGGTGAGTATATATCCAAAGGCATCATTGGTTAGTCCGAAGAGCATATTCTGTTGTCCATTCATATTACGTTTTAAATAGTAGCCAATGTTGGGGAGCGCTTCACCTGGAATAGTCAAGATTTGAGCACTACCAATATTTAGAAGATTCAATTGGGTACTGATCGTGTTGTCTCCATTGAGGTCATTACTCAGAGGGGAGTTTTCAAGGACAAAGCGGAGCATTTCTGAATCGACAGGAAAGTTCACTTTTTTGGCCTTAGCGTAAAGCTCAGGATTCTTCTGAATAGGAGCGTTTTCGATAATCCTCAACGCTTCGTCTGCGAGTAGGTTACCTATTCTTACACATTCTTCATAATTACGAATATCACTATCAGGTTCTATCCTATTATCTGCGGTTACCATTCCACCTTGGGCACCATTCATAAATAGTGCAATCCCGCCAGTCTTAGATTCAATTCGATCGTACAATGGTCCGCATAAATCTGGACTTAGCACTCCTTCTTTTGAGCCTATAACTTCAGGATGAATCGCGTAATTTACTAATGTTGCGATGACTTTATTCTTATTACTCGGATCTGTACGAATAGCCTGAATTACATCGCATCTTGGATCATATAGATCTTCTGCATAATAGTTGAATGCTATTTTTCCTTTTGCTTCATCTTCTCCGATTTTTAAGAAGGCAGGTTCGAGGTTATTGGAAGCTTCATTCACGGCATCAGCTATCTGCTGGACGCACCAATCCAAATATTCTAAATCAGCATTGGATCTCCCTGAAGCATCTGGAAAGGCATATGCATCAGGCCCACTATGCGTATGCGTAGCCCCAATTAGAATATTTTCGGCTTTAATATTTGGGATAAGTGCTCGAGACTTATTTCCTAATGCTGAGGGCCAACCTAAATTATCAATATTTACAATTGCAACACGCTCATTATCTTTTTCAAATACGATTGCTCTTGCGAATAAATCTCCTGCTTGTTTTACTGCTGTTTGAGTGGGACCCATTCCACCCGAGATTGGTAATAATGGATTTGGAGTGATTTTTCTTATAGCTGCGCCCACATTGAAATTGTGGATTTTATTTTGATCACCTTCTCGAATCCATTCTTCGTTTATAGAAATATGCCGAATATTTTCCTTCTTTTTGCCATCAACAGTTTTTGTAAAACTAAAAATTACATGAATTTGAGATCCATCATCAGCTGCGATAATAGAAGGATAAGCACCAGTCATAGGAGCCGCATTTTTATCAAGTACAAGATGTCTTGTATGTGACCAGGACTTTCCTTCATCTTCTGACATGGATAGTGCAAGTGAGTTTCTTCCATCCTCTGTATTATTATATGCTATAACCCAGTTTCCATTCTGTAGTGTGACCACATCAGAACCCGACCCTGGATTAGGTACATTAGAATCTACAACATTAGACCATGTCATACCTCTGTCTTTAGAGGTGCTCATAGGATGACGCATTGGCGGAGGACCATTGTCTCTCATATATGCGACAAGATGACCATTTTTCTTCTTAGCTATAGAAGCTTGAATATTAGCAATTCCAACTATCGGAGTGCTAAAATCCCATGTTGCTCCAAAGTCATCAGTGATAGCAAATATTGACATCTCTAGACCATCAGAATACAGCGGTAGTAATATTCTATTACCGATTTGTGCTGGTTTGTTTTTAGTCTGCCATCCTATGCGCCTCGAAAGTGGATATCCCAAAGGTGTCTGTGTGAAAGAGCCATCTTCTTTGTAGATGCGTCCTTTTGCAGTGAGATTATCTCCTTTTACTTTGTTTAGAATACCGATTTTGAAATTTATCCATTCTTCAAGTTCGGAGGCCGTAGGATTAGAATTTATAAGCTCTTGGGTTATTTTTTCATATTGTTTCTCGACAGACCGTACAAAAGCATCATCAGGTTGAATCCCTCGCTCTGTGCTTCCACCAGGACGTACATGGATATTGTCTTGCCAGACCCATTCAGGAGGCCCTTTTTCCTGCATATAATTCTTGCTGATCCGATATTTCAGTAAGGAGGTTTCCCATTGATTTGCAAGCACGGTGTACCAGACCAGCCATAGCTGCTCCTTAGCATCAATAAAAAGTACTGGATTTACGTCAGGAAAGTCGGGAACATCAGCCATTACAAATGTTTCAGACCAAGTGGATTGTCCTTTTAATTTTCTTGCTCCTATGATTCGTACATCATCGGACCATCTTTCTCCATTACCTTGGAACCAAGTAGCAAGGAGATCTCCATTGGGTAGCTCTACTATGGAGGCTCCATGAGTATGCTCATCTTGCAGCGGAATTATATCATCTCCTAAAGAGATCGATTGGCCCGAAAGCGATAATTGAATTAGCGCGGCAATTATAAGGGGACAATATGTTTTCATAAATATGGAATTAGAAATTTCAGTTCTTTTTATCTAAAAACTTTTCGATATTCAGAGGGTGTCTTTTTCATCATACTTTTAAATTGATAGTTGAAATTGGCAATATTATTATAGCCACTCTCATAGCAAATCTGGGATATCTGTTTGTTTGTTTCTGCAAGCATCTTGACCGCTAACTGTATTCCAACTTGCTTGACGTACTCCATAAATGTCTGATTCGTTTTCTTTTTGAAGTACCTACAAAATGCACCTGGCGTCATATGAACGATCTCCGCAGCTTTATCTTGATGTATTCCTTTCTGGATATTTTTAAAAACGTATTCATATATCTGATTGATGTTATCCTGTTCTTTTATAATTGTATGTATGTAAGACGTATCTGATAAGTACTCAACGTCTTTTATTTGAAGTAATTCATTAAAAACTTTAAGCAGTTGAATATAACTTTCAAGTCCTTCGATATTAACTAAGCGTTGAAGAAGCACCTTTACATTTCTAAGTTTCGGTCCTTTGAACCAAATGCCTTTATTGGCTTTCATTAAGAGCTTTTCAACTTCTTCTAATTCTGGGATATTAAAAAAGTTCGAACCAATAATATTTTCGTCAAAATGGATAACTGTAGATGAGTCACCATCTCTGGGGTCTGAGGTGTCATTTTCCCAGCAGTGAGGCAATTCGGGGCCTAGTAAGACTAAGTCATAGTCGGTAAATGTAGAGATATTACTTCCTACAATTCTTCTTCCTCGACCTTCTATCACAAAGTTTAGTTCATAGTTATTATGCGAATGTATACGTGCTCTTTTGGGCGAAGGGACTTGGCTGCGGGCGATAAATGAATGTCTATGTGGTACGTGGATATTATCGAATACAAGTTCCATTATAAATATTTTATAAAATATTCAACTAAGAGTCGTTTTAGTAAGTGAACAATGAAACTGTCATTTCATTGTTATACTACGTTAAAATACAAAATCACCGCGCCATGCCAAAAATATATTGCAGTTTAATAGCCAAAATTAAGGATTGTACTGCTTACTTGTGCCTTACTAATCTTTATCTTGGGTATTGGCTACATTTCTTTTCAAACCAATTTTGGCATTACAAATATTTATACTTAAGAGTTCAAGAGATATCTACTTTTTCTTAAAAATGTGTACCTCAGAATTTTATTTTATTCTTATGCTATTTTATTTTATCTAACAAATCTATAAAGTGAGCATGCAGGATAGGGGCAGTTTCTGGGCCCATAGAGTTTTCCTCCCCATAAGTATCTCCTTCATCCAAATAGAGCCATGGAGCTTCTGCATCCCATTCACTTTTTGGAATAATGTATCCTATTTCATCATTGGCCAATCCGAGATAGAATTTATATTTTCGGGGGATCCTTTCTTCTAATGGAGGTATCTCGACGGGGCCTATTTCTATATCTTGTCCTGGTGGACTTTCTATTCCACCGTATATGATTTCTGGATACATCTCACCAGGTATACTGAGAAAAGTTGCGTGACCTATATTGAAAGCAGCAACTTCTGTCCTTGTTTGGAATATCTTAGGCATACCTCTTTCTATAAGGCCAATGGCACTGGCAATTCTAAAGTTTCTATTCTTAAGAGGTAATAGAATTGACCGAGCTTCAAGGTCCATACTTGGCATTCTTTCCAAGGTGTCTGAGCTTGCAATCGCAGACATTCCAAGCATGGCAATTTGCTCTCCAAGTGTCCTTGTTTTCTCGAATGAAGGTTCTTTAAATACCTCATCACGAATGGGATCATTAAAGGGTAGCGAAGGGTGCGGTGCCATTAAGCCACCTACAGCACCATTAAAGAATATAGAAATTCCTCCTGAGGCTTGCAAAATGGTGTCACCTTCATATACAATTCCCTTTTCTATACTTTCTCTTATATAATGTGGAAAATCAGAACTTATTAATAAGTTCTTACTCCATAGTGTTTCTGGATGATTTGCCCAATTCACAATCGTACCTAACGTAGCATTATTCTCAGCATGAAGAACATGCATGACATGTATTCCAGTTGCCTTTACAATAGGTTTTCTTGTGTCTTTTATAAGTAAAGAATCTCTTCCAGATAAGTCCTCTGCAAATAGAATTTTCGAAAGTTGCATATTAGATACAGCATCTCTAATAGCTTTGATTGTCTGTTTCTTTACATATATCATTTGTTGGTCATCAACTCCGCTATGAAGTATGTCAGGGCCCCACATTCCTATAAGGTCATTGCTCTCATGCGTATGAGTTGCGGCAATGAGCGTGTAGTCTATTCCGAGTTCTTCAGGAATCATCTTGCGGATATCAACGACATCTTTGTACATATATCCTATGGCATCCAAGGATACCATCGCTATGCGCGTGACACCATCATCTATTATAACAGCCCTTGCCCATACATCATCATGCACTCCATTTGCAGGTTTGTTATTGCTAAATCCTGCAATCCAAACTGGATCAAATTTGCTATTCTTATTAACATCTACATACGTATCTCCCTTGTCTTCTTGATATTTTGCATTTCCATCTATATCTATCCAGGTATCTATAATTTCAGGAGTTATTTTCTCTTTTCCAAAACCAATCTTGTAAATGGCGTTTTGATTTAACGCTTCTATAGAGATATTTACTTCGTAGCCGTTATGTCGGTCTCGAATATTGTAATAGGCCCAGACCAATATCCCTACAAGGATTACAGTTATAATGACCAGAACATATTTTGCTATTTTAATTATCATTCTTGCACTTTTTTTTGAAAATCATCTTACAGAACTACTTATGACCCCTAAGTATCTTCCCATCCAATAGGGTAGGAGCCATATATCTCCGGCACTATATTCAGAGGTGCCATCTCTGCCACCATCTAATCGAAACCTGTTGGCATTATGCCGAGTTATAGGTAATTCATCAGGTGGAAGAACAGATTCAGTCGTTTGGCCTCGAAAATTATCCGCTAAAATTTTAATATCTTTTCGATGACTATTTTTCATATTCCATGTAATTAGATCTAAGGGATATTCTCTTAAGTACCACATTGCTTCATCAAGATCATAATCTTCATTACCAGTGATATAGGTGATGATATTCCATAGCCCATCTTTCTCCGGCCTTTCTATATTCCAATGATCTACAATCGTTTCTTTGTATTGTGGTAACAGTGCTTCATCAATAGGGTATCTATACATTCCCCAATAGCCTAAAAAATACATCTCATCATCGGAATGATTCCAACTCTCAGATAACATTTTGTCAAAATCGTCTGCGGATTCTGGGGCTTTTCCTACTTCTCCCATGGGCTTCATGAGGTTGTCGAGATAACCATGGGAATTGTACAACTCCAACAGCTTGTTTTTATATATATCCTTTTTAGTAAAGTAGTAAGCTGTTTGAAGCATACTTGCAATATTAGATGAGTTAAGTTTTCGATCACCGACGATGGGCAATCTTTTGTTGACATATATAGGATTCCATTTTCCCCATTGTGTTGGTTGGCCATCATAGTCGACGAGATAAAATTCATTCCTAACTATGTGGCCCATCAAGATGTCTATGAGATGAATAGCCCGCGAACGCAAGTCATTATCATCTAATAACTCTGCCAATACGCTAAAAGCGAATATATGACCAATGGCCTCATCACTACTTGTAGTTGCTTTCCAATCCCACTCCTCATTCTTGGAATGCTGCCATCTGTGTGGGTCAGAGAGTCTATCAATGTAACCACTTCGTTCATAAGAGCGTGAAGGAAAACCCTGGATGTCATTTATAAAATATAAGCGTTCCATTGCTGTAAATGATTCTCGAACATTCTGAAGCGCCTCCTCTGATTGAGTAACCTTATATCTAAATATCTCTGCGGCCAGATACATAGATGTCCACAAGCCGTCATTATCAGAATCTCCAAGATATCCACTTGCGATGTTTCCTTTATCCATTTCCGTTAGCGTGGCATTAAACCCTAAGCGAAGATGCCTTTCGCGGACTTGTTTTTCGTAGTTGCGTGCCTTATCAGCAAGTGTATATTCCTCAAACTTTAGAACCGAGAGTCCACTTTTGGTAAGTATATTGATACCGTTTTTTTTATCTCCAGAGATGTGAATTACTTCGCTATCTGGTAGCCATCGTTCACCATAGTAATAGTTGTACTTTTCGCCCTCTTTGAGCATAAATGCTCCTTGGTCTGTTCCAAACCAAAGGTTACCATCGATTTCTTGAATACAAGTAATAGAAGTTGCAGGTAACATATCAATAAGAGATGAAGTAGCCTCATAGTTTGACCCATCTAGGAACAGATAACCTGAGTTAGTACCGACGACAATTTTATTTGTTGAGGATTGAAGAGATATTGATTGTAATCCTGGCTTTTTGAATATAGTCTGAATTTTACTCGAAGTGGGGTCATAAGTGTCAATAGAGTTGGAAGTAAGCAGATAGTATATGTTTTGAGTATCATTATAGCAGAGATCAAGAATATCTTCTTTTAATTCTTCTGAATGGATGATGCTCCCATTTTCTAAATATTGGAATGAGTTCTTGCCTGATATAAGAAAGTTGAAATGCTTACCACCCACCAGATGAGTAGCTTGAGGAAGAGAATGTTTATAGAATATTTCCCCGGCCCATCCATTACTAAAAATGGCTTTATTATCTAAGTAAACAAATTGTTTTCTATATAGTATCAAGTCTTTGATCCTTTTAGCAGCCATCGTTCGATAGGTATTGTCCGGCACCAATTTTCCTGGATATAAAAAATGCCCGCCATGTGTTTGCAATAACCCTTGAGTACTGATGATTTTTACTACACCATTCCGATCGGTATAGACCTTCTTTGATTTTGCTTTCTTGTCATCATTGAAATACTTTACGCTATGCTCCTGTTGAAATGGTTTGTCTATATATATATCATAACTATGAGACGTGGCAAGTTCTGATTCTTGCGGATATACATTTTGAAATGCTATTAGACTAAGTAAAACAAAGAGAATGTTGAAATTCATGTATCTATATTACATTAATAATAAAACCTTCAGTACACACTTAACATTAGAATTAAATCTCTGGTGATTATAAAATAAAGTAGTAAAAGATTGCTAAAGACAAATACTGATATTTTTGGATTCGGTATATAATTTGATTTAGAAATATACGATTTGAAATTTCTATAAAACTTTTAAGAATTCTTGTAAGATGACTTCATAAAGATCTATATTAAAATATGTTATAATTAATTTATGATGCTTTGTTAGTCCAAATAACAATAAAAAAACTTGTTAAACCGGCTTTTGGTTAAAATACTATTGATAATGAGTAAAATAGCAGAATAAAATAAGGATTGAAATATGATACATTACATTCAATTGTAGACTCGTATATTAGAAAATGGTTACATTTTTTAGTGGGAGTTGAAATAAATTATACGACATATCTAAGTTTCACACTTGAATTAAAACTTATGGGAAGATTGTTCAAATTCAGTGCATTGTTTATTATAGCGCTCACATTACTAACGGTTCTTTCTTGTGGTGATGATGATGAGCAAAAAATAGAAGCTCCAACAGCTGATATATTTAGAAGTATAGTAGGAAAGCAAGTCGCATTTACTGCACTAACATTGTATGCTGATAGTTGGGAATGGGATTTCGGAGATGGTATGAATAGTACTGAGAAGAATCCTGTTCATGTCTACGAGAATGGAGGTGTTTATACCATTACATTAGTAGCAAAAAATAATCTTGGGACTGCAGAAGCGAGCTCGGAAGTCTCTTTAGACCTGAGCATATATGAGATGTTAACCGGTGGGGCTAGTGCTACGAATGGAAAGACTTGGAGAATAAGTGCAGGACATTCTGATAAAGATGCAATCACTCTTGCAAATTTGGATTTTACATCCATACAAGATATTCCCCAAGGGGCTTTAGGCCTATTCCTAGGGATTGGGGAGGAATATGAAGATGAGTTTACATTCAAATCTGATGGTAGTTATATACATGACAATAAAAACGGAGGGTCTTTTGGTGCCTTAGTATTCGCAACGGTGAATCAGATACCACCCGTCAGCATTACAGAAGCAAGTCAGAGTTTTGGATTTGCATCTTTGGCTTTCACCCCAGAGGCTGGAGCAACATTTACTTTTGTAGAAGAAAAGGATTTTACAATCACTGTTGTTGATCAAAGCGATGGAACGACTACGAGTGAAATTACCTATCCAGGGGTGAGTACCTTGGATTTTTCTGGTAATGAGTTTATTGGGTTGATGGACTTTCACACAGAGGTCATAATACAAGAGATCTCGCCAGAGAAAATGAGACTGGCTATGTTTATGTCAGCCACCGCCGGAGCGCATTTCAACAAACCATCACTTGCTGTAGTCTTCACTTTCGAGGCAACTAATTGATATGAAGAAAAGAGATGATTCTTAAAGAATAAAGTTAGAGATAGGACTACGATATGGGTTCTTTTATAATCGGAAAATATACATAGTGTTTACTTAATATCTTGTAAAGTTATGAACATGAAAAACTATTTTATTAGCAAAAGCCTCCAAGGAATTTTGACAATTGGAATATTTTGCTTGGTTGGTTCTGAGTTGAATGCCGCTGTAGCGGATGAAGTAATTTTGGAAAATCAAGTTGCCACCACGATTCGAGGTACCGTAACTGACGGATCCGATGGATCAGGTCTAATTGGAGTAACCATTCAATTAAAGGGTTCGCTTGTAGGTACGATTACGGACATAGACGGGCAGTATGAAATTGAAGTCAATAGTTCTGATGACGTACTCGTATTTTCCTATGTAAGTTTTGAGACACAAGAGATAGCGGTTGGAGGCAGAGAGATTATAGACGTTACTTTGGGAAAGAGTAGTGAACTCCTTAATGAGGTTGTTGTCACGGCATTGGGACTCTCCAGAGAAGAGAAGTCATTAGGTTATAGCATAGGGAAAGTGGACGGTAAGGATCTCACCCGTGTTACTCAAGAAAATGTACTCAATTCATTGGCAGGAAAAGTTTCTGGGGTTACTGTGAATTCGACTGGAGGAACAGGTTCATCCGTTAGTATGGTGATTAGAGGAGCAACATCTTTGAGTAGTGATAATCAGCCATTATTCGTAATTGATGGAGTACCACTTATAAATACACTGAATAATGCAACTCAATTTGGTGATCGGAATATTGTCGATTATGGGAATGCAATCTCCGATCTAAATCCAGATGATATTGAAAATATATCTATTCTCAAAGGTCCCAGTGCAGCTGCACTTTATGGTTCAAGAGCTGGAAACGGAGTAGTGCTTATAACTACTAAGAGCGGTAAGAATGCAAAGGGCGTGCAGGTTTCATTAAGTTCTAATACGGTTTTGGACAAGCCATTTAGGTTTTTCGGGCGTCAGACTCAATTCGCTCCAGGATTCTTTTCATTTACGCCCGATGATCTTCCACCAGGAACACCACTTGTTGTGAACCCGGCAGAAGCAGCGGGTGCGGGAATCGAGTTGGATAAAGGATATTTTGCAATTCAATGGGATAGTCCAGTTGATGCTAATGGAGTTCAAGTTCCTACAGAATTAGTATCATATCCTGACAATATTAACAATTTCGTTCAGACAGGCATCACATCTACAAATACAATCGCTGTATCGAATAATACAGACATTATGAATTACCGGATTGCCTATACCAATATGGGGCATCGAGGAATCGTCCCAAATTCTGATTTGTCTAGAAATAACCTATCCTTAGCATCTTCTATAAAAGCAAGTAAAAAGCTTACTTTCAGTAGTAGAATAAATATTAATAGTTCAAGTTCCGATAACCGTCCATCAAGTAATAGAGGAACGAATCCTTTAGAATGGGCTTATAAGGTTCCTGCCAATACAGACATCAGAACATTAGAAGATTATTGGGCTCCAGGATTAGAAGGCGTACAACAAAAGGTTCCAGCAATTGGGATTTATGACAACCCATATTTCTTAGCAAATGAAGTTAATAATAGCTTTGATAGAGATCGGATATTTGGAAATATTAAGGCTACCATGCAGTTCACCCCTGAGTTTAGCCTTTTTGGTCGATTCTCACTTGATAGATATAATGAAAAAAGAGAAACCAAGATTGCGCCAAGCTATACCCGAGAATCTAATAATGGAGCCTATGGTGTCGTTAATTTAGACAACTTGGAGCAGAATATTGACATCTTGGCTAATTATACAAAAAGGGTAAATGATTTTTCATATTCTGTCTCATTAGGGGGAAACGTACTTTACGCTAAAAGTGCATTTATAAGTAATTCTTCAAAATCCTCTGTAGGACTCATCGTGCCTAATGTCTATACGGCAGGTAATATTAAAGCAGGTGCGTTAGATTATAGTAGTGCGAGAACAGAGAGAGCATTATATAGTGTTTATTCTACGGCTAATTTTGGGTGGAAGGATATGATCTATTTAGATCTTACTGCCAGAAATGACTGGTCGAGTACACTGCCAAAACAAAATCAATCTTTCTTCTATCCATCTGCATCCCTCAGTCTTTTAATGAACGAAATGATAGACATGGGAAGTCAAGTTAGTTTATTCAAACTTCGCGGTGGCTGGGCTCGTGTAGGAAATGATGCAGATCCGTATCAATTATTCCCTACCTATAATGACGTTGGTCAATGGGGGAATTCTACGCGACTAAGTAAAGTAGGTACGATCCTTACGCCCAATCTAAAACCAGAAGTTGCTACTTCTGTAGAAGGTGGTTTCGATCTCAGTTTATTCCAGAACAGACTTAGAGTGGAAGCGACTTACTATAAATCGGATAATAGAAACCAAATTATTAGAAATATTCCTGTCGCAAGCTCTTCTGGTTTCGATCAAATAAATATTAATGCAGGACTGATTACAAGTAAGGGATTCGAGATAGAGTTAGGTATAACTCCAATTAGTAACAATAACTTGAACTGGGATTTGAATTTTAATGGAACCAGAAATAGAACTCGACTGGTCGAGCTTTCTGAAGGGATTGAAGTGATAAAGTTCTGGAGTGATGCTAAGAGCGGAGCATGGACATTTGTAGGTGATGAAATAGGTGATATCTATGATGCAGCAATAGTAACTGTACAAGATGAGAACTCACCGTATTTTGGATATCCGATTATAGGAGGGGGAGATTTTGAATGGCAACCTGTCAATCTTGAAAATGCTCGAAATAAGATAGGTAACTATAATCCTGATTTTATTATTGGAATGCAAAATTCCTTTACTTATAAAAATTTTAACCTGAATTTTTCACTCGACTGGCGGAAGGGGGGGCAATTCCTTTCGCAGACAGTGCGGTACTTTGCCGAAGATGCGAGTTCACAACACTGGCTCGACAATCTCATTAATCCAGAAGGTCGCACTGGTCAGGAGTTACGTGATTGGTTAGTTGCCAATGAAGACATATATATAAGAAATGGGTTTCACGTAGTAGGTGGCCCGACTGCCGAATATGGTGGGTTTCCAGAAAATTTTAGTGGGACTACCGTGAACGATGGAACATTTGTTCCGGGAGTAGTACAATTAGCTGATGGAACCTTTGTCGAGAATCTCGGAGAAAATAATCCTATTCCAATTTTGCCTTATGTTGTTAGTTATCCTTGGGCATTCGGTAGCCCTTCCACTTTCGATGCTGATTTTGTCAAGTTGCGAGAGTTATCTATCGGCTATAGCGTACCAAAAACATTTCTAAATAAACTGGGAGGAATAGAAGATGCATACTTTTCTATTTATACCAGAAATATAATACTATGGACTAAGGCAGGAATAGGAATTGATCCGGAAAGAGCCTTTCAAGCGGAGGCAAGTTCTGGTAATCGCGGGACGCAGTTCAAGCAGGGTATAGAACGATTTAATGTGGATCCGTGGGTTTTTCCAATTGGATTTAAACTAAATCTTACTTTTTAATTTAAGTATAAAAATAGCAACTATGTTTTCTATAAAAAGAAGTTCTATAATAACACTTGGCTTACTTGTTCTTGGTTTGATTTCTTGCTATGACTTAGAAGAGATTAACATCAATCCTAACGGGGTTGATCCTGCTAATGCGCATCCGAATCTACTCATGAGTACTGTTGTTACAAATGCTGCTCAGAGAGCAGTGTCTTTGGGGTATGGCGATATCGCTGGGGTGATGCAACATACTCAGAAAGATGGATTTTCAAGTAGTCATAATAGTTACGCTTGGGATGACGACAACTGGTCTGCTTACTACGCAATTTTAAGAAATAATGATGAACTCTATAACAAAGCCGT
>JBLIDB010000121.1:0-14465 GCA_047634015.1 Saprospiraceae bacterium | reverse complement strand
GCTGATCACCATAAGCCTTCCTACTCAACCCACTCTTTGAATACCCCTCAGCAAACTCCTTGTAATTTATTCGCATCTTTATCTTTTGACACAAAGGTCATGAGGCTATCCGTTTTATGCAAGTTGGAGTAGCTCGGACGGATACCGAGCTCTTACATGAAGAAATGATGCGGGATTTTTCAACTCAATCAGGAAGTGTAGAAATTGAAAATACGCTCGCCACGCTAACACCTACAATAGATTCATTATCAGAGATTTATACAATATCACGAAGTATTGCTGATCAGCTATTTGAGGGAAGCAGTGGTTTTTATGCTTTTTTTGAGGACGATAGTAGTCGAAGGAAGGCCGAGTTTTGGGTTTCTTTTTCTTAGAGATATTATACATATGATGTGAAGTACTTCGATAATCACATCTATATCCTAAAAGCTTCAGGTAAAGTGTCTGAAGCGGAACAAGTCAAATAAGAAATGGGGGCGCTTCCCTTGTATCAAGAGATGAAGACAAAGGCTCGTTCTGAGCGTTTTTAGAGGACTCCTCGCGAATAATATAGAATCCCTCCGAGCCTTGCGCCTGATAAAGCGGCATAAGTATCCTGCCGCTCATTGGAGAATGTACCGGACCGTTTTTATCATCTGCCAATATTTCAAATTCTTTTATAGGCTGGAAATTCTGATATCCAGGTCTCATTCTAAATTCATCATTCGGGACAATAGTATATTTATATAAGAGCCGACTCTGTTTTGGAAGATCTTTGGAATATGCAATTAGGAGTTTATCATGAATATTTTCGACATCCTCGGAATGAACGTTTCCGATTACTTTCATACAATTTGTAATAGCAGCTATGGCTCTATTAATAGATAGTGGGTCTTCATGTTGACCAGCTTCGAAAACGATTCCTGTAATTGGAGAGCCGCATATTTTCTTTTTTGAATAGTAACTTAGCATAGTACCTTTTACGTCCGCAAGCATTCCTGTAATGACAGGTGCATGAAGTGCATTTCCGACCATAATGCTGCGCTTTTTCTGAGTAGGTATCGTAAAAATCCCGCCGTCCGAAGAAGTTGTATGCAGATCAAGTATTATGACTTCAGTAGGGTCATAATACTTTATTTCTTTCTTGATCGCCTTGATAAGTTTCTTTTGTTCTTTAGCTTCACAGGACTGGTAATCTGCCGTTTCTAATTTTCTAATTTTTCCCTTAGTCCAGATCCGATTTAGGTCATTATCGATATAGCGTTCATTAGATTGATATGCTACTACGTTTCCTATTAATCCTACAAAGGAACCTTGGAATTTAAACGAAGGATTGGTAATGGGTTCGACATCTAACATCTTTTTCATTAATCGGATTGCTTCTACCCCCGCCACTTCATTGCCATGTAGCGCACCAATCACTATAAGCAAGGGCCCTTTATAATCACCGCCATGGCGAGAAATAATACGTCCTAATTTGTCTGAATCCATATTTTTCAAATATAGAGGAATTGAATAGCTCGGAAGAAGACCATATTAGTAGATGGATAATTTTATTTAGTGGCCAACTGTGCTGGTGTATTATATATATACTGAACAAGCTAATGGTTGTCTTCTTTTGGCATGATTTCTGAATTGTAGGGGATAGAACTAAACCCCCAACCTATGAAATTTTTACTACTTACTTTGGTATTGGCATTTTCTAGCGGATTTGATGTTCGAGAATCTTATATAGATCAATATAAAGATCTGGCCATAATAGAAATGGAGCGCACTGGAGTTCCAGCAAGCATCAAACTCGCTCAGGCTATTCTGGAATCTCAAAGTGGCCAATCACTATTCGCGTTACAATCAAAGAATCATTTTGGCATTAAATGCAAAGAATATTGGCGTGGTAACATGTACCTGCAAATAGATGATGATCGCGATGGGCAGGGAGAGCTTATAGAGTCATGTTTTAGATCTTATGAAGATGTGATAAATTCATACGTTGACCACTCTAATTTCCTCAAATACTCCAAGAATTACATACATCTGTTTAAGCTCGATAGTGCTGATTATAAAGGCTGGGCCAATGGACTGCAAGAAGCAGGGTATGCCACGGACAAGGCATATGGGAAAAAATTAATCAGCATCATAGAACGTCATAAGCTATATCAATACGATGAAAAACCGTAGAAATACAAATAGAAGCTTAAAATTAAAGAAGAACATATAGAAGCATTCATATATGTATTACGTTAATATTCTATGACTTTAGTCATAAAACAGTACTTTAGTACTTCAGATCAGGGCAATAGCACCGGACTTAATAAACCAATCTTGAGAAAGAACATGGAATCTTAGCACCAAACTTCGAATTCCTACTCAACGTCCAGTTCGATTTGTCCTGATCTTTTTATTTATCTTCTCTATATCCAAGGCATTGTCTATCAGTTGCCTTTTGTTTACGTTCAAAATCGAAATGTTAAAAAACATATAGATATATTCTTAATATAATAATTAAGATCTCTATACTTGTACTATCAAAACAGAGAATCGGGGGAAATCTTGGTTTATTCTGAGATGAACCAAACCTACCATCTGAGTTGAGAATCTTTAGAATCCTCCGTTTGGACAGCTATGTCCTAAATAATTGATTGCTTAACTTAAATACATTCTAATGTAAATTTTACGACTGGTCCTGATCACCAGTATGTGTATGATGCTTGCACAAATAGCAGAAGCACAGGTCAAAATCGGTGACGATAAATTAGAGATTGGTGTCGAAGGACAATTTGAAATCCAGAAAAATGACACCTTATTAGTCATATCTGACAACCTTACACTTGGTCGTACTATTAATCAAACTGCCAATACATTGTCAGACGCCCTAATGATCAAGCTTTTAGACTATGGAATCAATAATTACTTTCATCCAGACCCGGGAGTTATAGATCAATATTTTATCGCATCAGGAGGTACAACCTCTAATGTATTCTTGGGGATTACAAGTGATGGTCAGGTTATGGAAGCTCCTTTGAGGCTCTTATTAGAAGTGGATACTTCAAATGCATATATTTCCTTATTTAACGAAGTTGATACTTTTGGAACCGTTGATCTAGCGGTATTGGATAGCATATTCGTTACTGATAATGAGTTGATTGACTCTCTTAATACGATTCGCACACTCATCAATAATTCTAACGATGCTGATAATGATACATTAACAGGCAATGAATATATAGATACAATCCAAGTATTAGGTGATACCTTATTGCGATTTGTTGAGAATCGAGATATGCGACTCGGTGATACAAATACTTAAGACGTAGATTTATCTCCTATTATTAATGCTCAGACTTTTTATAAGGCAGATGGAGATTTGGATGAAAGTAGAACGGTTGATGGCGCTGGATTTGATTTAACATTTAATAATATTTTAAATTTCAATGTTACTACGACTACAGGTGGTGTTGATATCGTTGCCGATACTACAGATGTAGATGGTAATCTTACTCTTCAAGACTATGGGGCAGACGGAATAAAAGGCACGGTGGCTACAATACTAGCTGTGGATACCAATGGTAATGTAATAGAAACAACTGCGGACGAGATTCTCTCAAATCAAGTTGATAGTACTATTTACTGGTGTTCGTCTTTCAAAAGTAAGTCTAAACCTCCTTCGCAATACCACGCAAACCATGATCTAATCGTCCCTCCACTTAGCATTAGTATGGTTGATACTTCCAACACACCATATCCCTTATCTAATAATAGAATCGCATTAATCCTATTAGCCAGTTTCTTGTCCTTTGACCGCTTATACTGCTCCACCAAAGAAGCCCGTTCAGAAATAGTTAGAAAAGAAGCTTGTGCTTTTATATATACGAATATACATATATTGCTTATTTATATATGTATATAAAATGTCATTTTATATTCGTGATGAGTATACTTATGATTTTAGATTGGATGAGTTTAAGAATCGTAATTTCCCAACTACTAAGCAATTAGGGTTTATAGCTCAGAATGCAGAAACTGTCGTCCCTGAGGTAGTTCGAACAAATGCCGATGGATACAAGGCCGTTGACTATTCTAAAATCACTGCCCTTCTAAATGAAGCAATTAAAGAACAACAAATTCAGATTGAAGAACAAGCAGAACTAATAAAATCTCAACCATGAGTCCACTCCGGAAAGTGAGGATCATCAGAAAATGGAAGATTTTGGATGATATTTTTATTTTTCGAACCTCGGTGATGCCTGAGCATCAGGGAGTTGAGAATAATGGAAATATCGCCAAAAGGGCCGTTTCCCGATATTATGACTTTCTGGAGTGGACTCAACAATCTTTAGTAAGAGCTTTATTAGCAATCTTGAAGCAATGGCTCAAGAAATAGCTGATGTAAAAGCATCTGTCAAGGAAGTAAGCAATCAGATCATGTCTGAAGAGTAGCTCACCACTACTTTCCAAAAGACATGAACCATCAGTAGAGCCCTCTGCATTAAGCGGGGGTCTTTTTTGCATTTAGGAAAACCTCGTTATAATTAGATGATATATTCTCCCAGTAGTACTTGGCAATATATTCCTGGAATCTTTTAGTATTCTTGAATTTACCATTGGTTAATACTTCTGCCAATAAAGAAATCATGCCATTATACCCCTCATAGAGGACATCTGCACTTAGTTCCTTTGGGATATGTTCTGGGTAACACAGTCTATTAGGAAGTATCGGATGACAACCATAGGCTATCGCTTCTACTATACTTATCCCAAAAAAATCTTGATTGCTTGTAATCAGAAGGATATTACTCTTTTCGAGTAATTCTAAGTATTCTCTTCTGCTTTCTACCCATCCCCAATGAAGAATATGAGTTTCTAAGCGCCTTTTAGCTTCTTGAAATATCGCAGGGCTATTTTTGTATTCTTTGCCTACAACAACAAGCTTAAATTCTCTTCCTTCATCAGATAATTGAAAAAGTGCTTTAAAAAATTCTTCTGGATTCTTGTCGTATTCCCAGCGATGATTCCAAATGATAATGGGCTGTTCTGACTTTTCGATAGAAGTATCTGGGAGTTCAACTCCTATAGGTAGGATACTTGACTTTTGTTCTATTTTTCCCATACTTAAGGGAACTTGAAATTTGGGAAACATCTTTATAAATACCGGCAAGCTCTTCAGGAAAGAATGCCTATGAAATGCCGAATTAAACAAAAGACCATTTGCTAATACGGCTGACATATAATTAATCCAACCATAGTGATGATCTCTATTCTTTGTAACGTCTACGTCATTCGGGGACCAGGGGTAGGTTATTTGATTCTCATGAAAGTACACCAGAATAGGGGTGGCCTGATGAGCAGTGGTTAGGCTCGATTTCAATAATGGAATATTGACCATGTCTGAGGCGACGACTAAATCATATGGCTGGGACTCATTAATCTTTTCTACAAAATTTAATACCCCTCCAATCATTTGCCATTTCCAGTTCTTAGGCTTGTTCGTATATAAAGTGAAATCATGATTCATATTTCGCATTAACCCTTCTGCCCAGTATCGATGGCTTGTGTCATAGAAAGTATCTAATAGTGCTATCCGCATACGGATACGAAGATGGAAAGAATATGTCGAATGCTCAGGGAATAGAAAAAATGATCTTACTTGATGTCAATCAGCCATTTGTAGAGATCTTGTTTAGTTCTTAAATCACTTCATCGTACTTTTGATTCATGACAAGAAGGAATAATAGCCCTAACATAGAAACTGATGTGCTTATAATCGGAGCAGGAGTAGCTGGATTTTCCACAGCGATAAAGCTTGCCCAATTGCGTCCAGAACTTCAGATTACAGTTCTTACTAAGACGAATACTTCTGAGAGTAATACTTCTTGGGCACAAGGTGGAATTGCTTCCGTTTGGGACTTTTCGGTAGATGGCTATGAGCAGCATATAGAAGACACCTTAGATGCAGGTGATGGACTTTGTGATCGTGAAATAGTTAAAATCGTCGTTAAAGAGGGTCATGAGAGAGTAGTAGAATTGATAGAATGGGGAGCCAGATTTGACAAGGAGGCAGATGGAGATTATAATTTGGGAAAAGAAGGAGGCCATAGTCAGAATCGTATACTACACTATAAGGATATTACGGGATGGGAAATCCAAAGGACCTTGAATGAGAAAGTACAGGAATACAAGAATGTCCAGGTCTTAGAACATTACTTTGCTTTAGATATCGTAACTCAGCACCATCTTGGACATAATGTAACTCGTTTAATGCCCAATATAGAGTGCTATGGGGCCTATGTGCTCAATAAAGAGACGGAAGAGATAGACACTATTCTCGCAAAAGTCACAGTCTTATGTACTGGTGGTGCAGGACAGATCTATAAGAACACCACAAATCCTGTCATAGCCACTGGAGATGGGATAGGAATGGTTTATAGAGCAAAGGGAAGAGTAGCAAATATGGAATTTGTGCAGTTTCACCCTACAGCATTATACCAAACTACTGGGGAGAAGCCTGATTTTTTAATTTCTGAAGCGGTGAGAGGTTTTGGAGCTATTTTAAAAACTCCTGATGGGGAAGAGTTCATGCACAAATATGATCCACGGCTGTCTCTTGCCCCAAGAGACATTGTAGCTCGAGCGATCGATAATGAAATGAAAATATTGGGGATTGATCATATGGCCTTGGATTGCACCCACCTTAATCATGAAGAATTCTTGGAACACTTTCCCAACATTTATAAGAAGTGTAAAAGCGTAGGTATAGACCCATTTGTCGATTTTATTCCTGTTGTACCAGCATGTCACTATGTATGCGGGGGGATCCTTGTAGATGCACTTGGACAGAGTAACATAAAAAACCTGTATGCTGCTGGAGAATGTACCTGCTCGGGTCTTCATGGTGCTAATAGACTTGCTTCTAACTCACTATTAGAAGGATTAGTATTTGGTCATAGAGTGGCGCATCATACTGCGGCATTAGTTGACAATCTTACTATCCAAGAAGGAATTCCTGATTGGGACGCTGAGGGAACTACAGATCCTAAAGAAATGGTTCTGATTACCCAAAGTTGGAAGGAGCTGAAAGACCTAATGAGTTATTATGTTGGAATTGTAAGAACAGATGTCCGTCTTAAGAGGGCATCTGATAGATTGTTCTTACTCTATGAAGAGACAGAGAGACTCTATGGTACGACTAAAATATCTCCTCAACTTTGTGAACTCCGAAATCTTATTACCATAGCATATTTGGTTACCCGAGGTGCTACTATGAGAAGGGAAAGTCGAGGCCTTCATTACAACACCGATTATCCGCAGCATTATGACTATAAGAAAATAACCTTGTTATAAAATAATGGTTGTCTCATGCTGAATTCAGGCAGAGACCTTACTTTCGCCAGCGTTTTTGAGATTTCAATCTAAAAAATCAATCATATGAAGGTATTGAAGTTTGGGGGAACGTCTGTAGGGACTCCAGAGCGTATAGCTGAGTTGAGTAGCCTTATTGTCAAGAGACATAAAGCTGGCGATAAATTAACCATAATCTTTTCGGCGTTTGGAGGGGTTACTGATCTTCTTATTCGAGCAGCTAATGAGGCTGCTGATGCGAATGAAGCATATGCTGTGACTTCTGCCAAGCTACGACAAAGACATCTTGTTGCTATAGAGTCGTTGGGTTTGAGTGAAAGCAAAGTCAAAGAAGAAATAGAAAATAACTTTGATGTTCTTGAGGATCTCCTTAAAGGAGTATTTCTTGTGAGAGAAGCATCCTTGCGAACGATGGACTACATCTTGAGTTTTGGAGAGCGGAATTCAGCACCGATAATTGCTGCATATCTGCAGTCCTTAGGCATTCCTGCGCAATACTTGGATGCTCGTTTGATTATTAAAACCAATAAAGAATTTGGACGCGCAAAAGTAAATTTTGAACTCACTGAGCCCCTTATAAAAGAGTATTTTGAGGAGCATGCTAAAAAAATGCATATTGTAACGGGCTTTGTAGCGACAGATATTGGAGGACTTACTACCACACTTGGTAGGGGAGGTTCGGATTATACAGCGGCTATTTTGGCAGGAGCATTGGATGCGGAAGTTTTAGAGATATGGACAGATGTTGACGGAGTACTTACCTCAAATCCCAAAGTTGTAAAAAATGCTTACACAATTCCTGAGTTGAGCTACGACGAAGCAATGGAGTTATCACACTTTGGAGCAAAAGTGATCTATCCTCCTACTATCCAACCTGCACTAAGTAAGTCGATTCCGATTTATATAAAAAACACTTTTAATCCTGAATTCATAGGAACACTTATAAGCGGTGAGGTAAATACATCCAGTAAGAAAAAAATCACTGGCGTAACTTCTATTTCAGACATAGCCCTTCTTACTTTAGAGGGCAGCGGTCTTATGGGTAATCATGGTATTGCCGCCAGGATGTTTTCAGCTTTGGCGACACACAAGATCAATATTGTGATGATCACACAGGCCTCTTCTGAACATTCTATATGTATTGCTGTAATGTCTGATAATAGCCAAGGTGCGATAGGTGTTATCAATGAAGAATTCAAAAAAGAACGTGAGAGTTTTCTAATAAAGCCTATAAAATGCGAAGATCACCTTTCTCTCGTGGCAGTAGTTGGAGAGAAGATGAAAAGTGTTCCTGGTGTTGCAGGAAGCCTATTTAAGGCTTTGGGACGAAATGGTATTAATGTGATAGCTATAGCACAAGGGTCATCAGAACTCAATATCTCATTCGCGATCAAAAAGAAAGATGAAGTCAAAGCACTTAATTTAGTACATGATGCTTTTTTCCTTTCAGATAGTAAAGGCTTGAATCTATTTCTAATGGGAGTAGGCCTTATAGGCAAAACATTATTAGATCAAATTAAAGATCAATACCAATCATTACTTACTGATAAAAATCTCGATATCCGAGTAATTGGAATGGCCAACTCTAAGAAAATGTATTTCGATAGTGACGGAGTAGACTTACAGAATTGGAATAATTTATTGGAAAATGGCGAGCAAAGTTCCTTTGCTGGATTTATAGATCAGATGTGTTCTTATAATTATGCGAATTCAATTTTTATAGATTGTACTGCCAATCATAATATCATAGATCATTACGAGCGGATCTTAGAGAACAATATTTCAATATCTACGGCCAATAAGGTTGCCGCTTCTGCGAATTACGAATTTTACAAAAATCTTCACGAGAAAGCTATAAGGTATAATGTACAGTTCCTCTATGAAACTAATGTAGGAGCCGGATTGCCAGTACTCTCTACATTAGAAGGTTTAGTAAGAAGTGGTGATAAGGTAGAGCAAATACATGCCGTAATCTCAGGCTCACTTTCATATATCTTCAATAATTATAGTCCTGAGAAGAGTTTTAAAGAGCTAATTCTTCAAGCGCGTGAAAAAGGATATACAGAACCAGATCCGCGTGATGACCTTTCTGGTATGGATATCAAGAGGAAGATCGTTATTTTAAGTCGAGTAGCAGGATATGAGATCGAGGCAAAGGATGTTTCAGTGGAAGCGTTACTACCAGAATCATGTATGGAAGCCGAATCCATAGATGAGTTTTTTGTGGAATTAGATAGGCATGACAAGCATTTTAGGGCCTTAATTGAAGAAGCGCACACGAAAAATGCCAAACTCAGATATTTGGCAACCTTGATAGACGGGAAGGCGGCTATAGAATTAAAAATGGTAACCGAAGAGAGTCCATTTTATAATTTAGCAAGTACTGATAATATGGTGGTTTTCTGGACTATGAGATATAAAGAAAGACCTCTTGTAGTTCAAGGGCCAGGTGCGGGGGCTTCTGTAACAGCCGCGGGTGTATTTGCAGAAATCATTCAACTGGGAAATTCTGTCGAATAGATGACTTTGACTGCCATTCTGGCGCTTTTTTATCCCAAAAAATGGTTATTTCGTGCCATAGATTGCGGATTAATCTCTAATTGATAGATGGAATGGTAATTGACCATTGTATCTTTCTACTAACTTGGCTATATGTTTAAAGATCTGTACTTATTTGATCAGATGTCAGAGGACGGTGACTTTCCTCCGATTATTACGCTTAACGATGATGAGCTCTCAGAGAAAGACGATGTCTATCCTGATGAATTGCCTATTCTTGCGTTAAAGAACACCGTTCTTTTTCCTGGAGTTGTACTTCCAATCACCATAGGCCGAGATAAGTCTATTAAGGCGGTAAAAAATGCATATGATGGAAAAAAATTCATCGCTGTTTTATCGCAGAAAGACTTAAAAAATGAAGATCCTGGTGCTGAAGATTTATATCATTTAGGTTGTGTAGCGCGTATAATAAAAATGCTAAAAATGCCGGATGGCAGTACCACTGCTATTCTTCAAGGGAGGTCCAGGTGCGAGTTGGAGTTAATTACCCAAGAAGATCCATTCTTACAAGGTAGATTTGCGATTTTAGCAGAAGAAACCCATGAGGAGAATATCGAAATGGAGGCTATTATGTCATCTGTAAGAGATCAATCCGTGCGCATCATAGAATTATCTCCGCAGATACCTTCTGAGGCCGCTTCGATGTTGGAGAATATGACCAACAAGTCATTTTTAATAAACTTCATAGCGTCGAATCTAAATCTCACAATACAACAGAAACAAGAAATACTTAGTGCCTCTGTTCTAAATGAGAAGGGGAAATTGGTCCTAAAGCATCTTGGCGCTCAATTACAATTACTTGAACTTAGATCTAAAATTGAGAATAAGGTACGAGTAGATATAGAAAAACAACAGCGAGATTACTTCTTGAATCAACAACTAAAAACCATTCAAGAGGAATTGGGTCACAATCCACAGCAAGCAGAGATCAATGCCTTGGCAAAGCGTGGAAAGGATAAGAAGTGGCCGGATTATGCACGGGATCAGTTTGTAAAAGAACTCAATAAAGTAAAGCGCATCAACCCTCAAGTAGCTGAGTATTCAGTGACGCTTAACTATCTGGAGATGCTCTTAGATCTTCCTTGGGATACCTATACGGAAGACAATTTCGACCTTAAAAGGGTAAGAGAAGTGCTTGACAAAGATCACTACGGTCTGGATAAGGTTAAGGATAGAATTATAGAACACCTAGCGGTATTGAAACTAAAGGGAGATATGAAATCTCCCATAATCTGTCTTGTCGGCCCTCCAGGGGTTGGAAAGACCTCCTTAGGGAAGTCAATCGCAAAGGCATTAAAGCGAAAATTCGTGCGGATGTCATTGGGAGGGTTGCATGATGAAAGTGAAATCCGCGGACATCGTAAGACCTACATAGGTGCTATGCCGGGCCGAATTATTAAATCTCTTAAGAAGTCTGCTTCTTCCAATCCAGTATTCATATTGGATGAGATAGATAAAATAGGAAAGGATTTCCGAGGAGACCCATCCTCGGCGCTTTTGGAAGTTTTAGATCCAGAGCAAAATGGGACGTTTTATGATAATTACTTAGATTTAGAATACGATCTGTCCAAGGTTATGTTTGTTGCGACGGCTAATAGTTTGAGTACTATTCAGCCAGCGTTATTGGATAGAATGGAGATTATATCTATTAGTGGATATTCTACGGAAGAAAAGATTCATATCGCACAGAAACATCTACTACCATTTCAGCGTAAAGATCATGGATTGAAAGCCAATCAAGTATCTCTTCCAAAGGGAGTAGTTAAAAAGATAGTACAAGACTATACAAGAGAATCTGGAGTACGGGCCTTAAGTCGTCAGATCGCAGGTGTAATGCGAAATGTAGCGAAGAGAATCGCTATGGATGAAGAATCTAAAGTGGTTATTAAAGCCGAAATGCTTGAAGATATATTAGGACCTACTAAGTATTCCTTTGATAAATATCTACAACTAAAGGTTCCAGGCGTAGCAATAGGCTTGGCTTGGACGCAAGTGGGGGGGGATGTACTGTACATAGAAGTAAGTCTCCATAAGGGAAAAGGGAAGCTTACATTGACAGGGAATCTCGGAGATGTAATGAAAGAGTCAGCGACTACAGCATTGAGCTACATTAAGAGCCATGCGGATGAATTCAAGATTCCGACGGAGATGTTCGAGACAAATGATATCCACATCCATGTCCCTGAAGGCGCTATACCTAAGGACGGACCAAGTGCAGGAATAACAATGATGACTGCACTTACTTCAGCTTTCCGTAAGAAACCTTTGAGGCCTTTTATAGCTATGACTGGAGAGATTACGCTTCGAGGTCAAGTACTGCCTGTCGGAGGCATAAAAGAAAAAGTCTTAGCAGCGAAGCGTATGGGGATCAAGAAAATAATACTCTGTGCTGAGAATGAAAAAAACGTGCGACAAGTACCAGCGGATTTTATCAAGGGGATGAAATTCGTTTATGTAGATCGCATGGAGGATGTAATCAAGCATGCGATAGGATAGCCGAATAAAATATGATATAAGCTTGGGTTAAATGCTTGTTAAAGTAATATCCCTTTTGCTGCTTTGATAGCGATAGGCGTTTTTATTGCTAACTTTGATATTCTAATGAAGAAGATTTTAACTTTCTTATTCGTACTCCTGGGTTCAGGATTTTTGCTTGCTCAGGAACAAGTAAAGGTGGTCCAGTTTTCTGGTCGAATCATTTCGATGGAAAATGAAAAGATCAATAAACTCATGTTTACGAATATCCGTGTCAAAGGGACTCCAAGAGGAGGAACTACTGATATAGATGGATTCTTTTCGATTCCTGTTCGAGAGACAGAAACCGTCATATTTAGTAGAATTGGTTATGCTCCTGAAGAATTCAGAATTCCAACAGACATAGAGGGCAATCTCTTCTCTAAGGATATTATAATGGAAAAGGATACCGTTTTCCTACCAGAAACTTTTATATATCCATGGCCCGATAAAGACTACTTCAAAATTGAATTTTTGGCCCTGGAAGTTAATAATGCCTTTCAGCAATTAGCAGAACGGAATCTTGCTCCCGAAAAAATCGCATTCCTTAGGCAGATATTGCCAGCAGATGGTGGAGAGGTAAGTAAACTCGAACTGCAACAAGCTTCTCAAGCATATTATTATGCTGGTCAAACAAAACCCCAGAATATTTTCAATCCTTTATCCTGGAAGAAATTCATCGATGCTATAAAGCGTGGTGACTATAAGAAGAAAGAATAGTTCAAAGTAATATTTATCTAAAGTCACAAAGCAGTTCTTTTATTCGAACATTGCTGATGCTACTTCTCCTATTGTTTGAACAGCATTGCGGATCGTTGGTACATCTGCTTTTGTGAAGTTCAAGCGCAGCGTACTTATATCTTGTGTTGCGGCATCAGGGTAAAAGAATTTCCCTGGAACAAATGCAACTTTTCTATCGATACATTTCCAATACAAGTCCTCAGCATCCATTCCATTTGGTCCCTTGGCCCATACGAACATTCCACCATCGGGTTTCATCCATTTAAACGATGATGGGAAGTACGCTTCCATAGCATCTAACATGGCATCACGCTTAGGTTGATAGAGATCTATTATTTCAGGTAATTGTTGCTTTAGATAATCACCGATCAGATACTCAGCAGAAATTGCTTGACTTAGTGTACTGGCATGGAGATCACATGCTTGCTTAGCTTTTACGAGCCATTTGTAGATTACTTTTGGAGCTACACAAAATCCTACTCTTAATCCAGGGGCGAGTATTTTTGAGAAGGTACTGATGTAAAGCACCTGTTCAGGAGCGAATTGTTGTATCGAGGGCATTTCTACTCCATTATATCTCAAGGCTCCATATGGATCGTCTTCTACTATGAGGACATTATACTTCTTTGCAATTGCGGCGACTTGTTGACGACGTTCTAATGTTAGTGTTCTTCCTGTAGGATTCTGAAATGTAGGAACGAGGTATACAAATTTGACTGTATTATTTTGAAGGACTTCTTCTAAAGATGCTGGTATCAATCCATCATCATCCGTTTCTATCTCTACGTATTCGGGTTGATATGCATTAAATGCTGAGATTGCTCCGAGGTAAGAGGGTGATTCTAATGCAACTACATCCCCTGGAGACAAAAGAATTTTTCCAATATTATCCAATACACTTTGAGAACCACTGAATACCAATATATCCTCGAAGCTGGCTGTTACCTGCTTTTCATTCTGCAAGTACCCTACGAGCGCTTCTCGAAGCGCGTGAAAGCCCTCAGAGACATCATATTGGAGCGCTTTTGAACCATACTTACTCAAAACAGATTCCGTCAATTCTTGAAAAATTCCCATCGGAAAACTTTCAGGTGCTGGAATACCACCTGCCAATGAAACCATTCCTGGCTGGTTCACAACTTTGAGAATTTCACGAATCACATTCGTGCCCATGTTTTTCGTTCTATCACTAAGTAAGTGTTCTAAACTCATATTTATATTATTCTATCACGATGTGATCTACATCATCTAAATTCCAATCAATAACTAAGCCACTAGCTAAACTTCGAGCTATGCTGTCACCATATAACAGTTCG
>JBLIDB010000120.1:0-14643 GCA_047634015.1 Saprospiraceae bacterium | reverse complement strand
GATGGTCAAAAAAAGGGCTAACCAACATGATTAAATTGAGATCTGCCAGTATGAGCGGGTATTGGAACGAAATACAGTCAAGCATCAGAAAGGCCGCCTAAAAAACGACAAACTGAAATGCACCTGTGTAAGACAGTTGAGCGTTAGAAGATGGAATAAATATTATATTTAGAAAGAGTGTGGACGAAAGTAAATGGCGCATTATTTTACAATTTTTGTTCAAAAGCAAACATACCTTTGTATAGCCCTTTGTTTTGTTAATAGCATTCTAAAAAGTTCCTAATGAGTTGTGATTAAGATACAAATAGAAAGTGAATACAGAGGAGAATAGGTGCCTGCTTTTAAGAGGAGGTATTAGATATTAATCACTTTAGAGGAAGGGAGGGAGATTACGATTTACTACGAACAGACTAAATGAAGACTTTGGTATCTTCTTTTAGTTTTAGAAGGCAGAAGGCTATACGGTATTACATCCTCCTTTGAAGATATTTGATCCACTTCCGCGATAAGGCTTATAGCAATAGAAGTTAGTAAGTAAATAGAGAGAAATTTATCAGCGATTTGTTAGCAGGATAATTGAATCATCTATATTTTTGGGAATCGTTAAAACCAGAGTAAGAATGACCTATCAAATTAAATCATTAGAGGATTATCAGAATACATATAAACGCAGTGTTGAAGATCCAGAAGGATTCTGGGCAGAGCAGGCAGATTCATTTGATTGGCATAAAAAATGGGATACCGTACTGGATTGGAATTTCGATGAACCAAGTATAAACTGGTTCAAGGGAGGAAGTCTTAATATCACAGAAAACTGTCTCGATAGACATATAGCCGAAAGAGGTAACCAAACAGCCATCCTGTGGGAACCCAATGATCCTGATTGGCAAGTAGTCAATCTCACGTACAAAGAATTGCTCGCCAAAGTGTGTCAATGTGCGAATGCCCTAAAAGAACTAGGGATAAGTAAAGGCGATAGAGTAGTACTGTATATGCCGATGGTCCCAGAATTGGCAATAGCGGTTCTCGCATGCGCAAGAATAGGAGCAATTCATTCCGTAGTATTTGCGGGATTTTCAGCCCAAGCGCTTGCGGATCGCGTTAATGATGCATCGGCTAAAATGATTGTTTGTTCAGATTTTAATAATAGAGGAAAGAAAACAATCCCTGTCAAATCTGTAATTGATGAAGCAATGGCAAAAGGATGTCCAAGTGTGGAATCAATCCTAGTACATAAAAATTCGAAAGAGTTAATAGATCTAAATACTAATGAGCATTGGTGGCATGTCGTTGTTGACTCACAAGCAGAAGCCTGCCCAGCGGAAGTAATGAATGCGGAAGATATCTTATTCATTCTTTATACGTCTGGATCTACAGGTAAACCTAAAGGAGTAGTTCATACTTGCGGAGGCTATATGGTTTACACTTGTTTTACTTTTAAAAATGCCTTTCAATATTCAGAAGGAGATGTGTATTGGTGTACTGCAGATATCGGCTGGATTACGGGGCATTCATATATCGTTTATGGTCCACTCTTGGCTGGGGCAACAACAATGATGTTTGAAGGTGTGCCTACTTATCCAGATGCGGGGCGATTCTGGAAGATTTGCGAGAAGCATAAAGTAAACCAATTTTATACTGCGCCAACAGCTATTCGTGCCCTTATGGCAGCAGGAGATGATGTTCCTGCGCGCTATGATCTATCCTCGTTAAAAGTATTGGGATCTGTAGGTGAACCTATAAATGAAGAAGCTTGGCATTGGTATGACAAGCACATAGGGAAAGGAAAGTGCCCGATTATAGATACTTGGTGGCAGACAGAGACGGGAGGAATTATGATCACTCCACTACCCGGAATAACAGATACGAAACCAACATATGCTTCCTATCCGATGCCAGGAGTTCAAACGGTCCTTGTGGACACCGAAGGCAACCTCTTAGAAGGAAATGATGTCGAAGGCTTATTATGTATTAAGTTTCCATGGCCTTCTATTGTTAGAACTACCTATGGGGATCATGAACGGTGTCGCCAAACTTATTTTTCTGCCTTCAAGGGAATGTATTTTACTGGAGATGGAGCTAGAAGAGATGCGGAGGGAAGGATTCGGGTAATAGGCAGAGTAGATGATGTCCTAAATGTCTCTGGCCATAGAATGGGAACTGCCGAAGTTGAAAATGCTATAGATGAACATCCCAATGTCATAGAATCTGCTGTTGTTGGTTACCCACATGATATTAAGGGACAAGGTATATATGCTTATGTTATCGTTGATGCGAAGGCGAATCAAGACACATTACACAAAGAAATTCTCGCTGTCGTAACTAAGGAAATTGGCCCGATTGCTAAACCTGACAAGATCCAAGTAGTCCCGGGACTGCCCAAAACACGTTCTGGTAAAATCATGAGACGCATCCTGCGAAAGATAGCTTCCAATGATTTTAGTAATATGGGAGACATTTCGACACTACTCAATCCAGAAGTTGTTGAGATCATTAAAAAAGGATCTTCTTCTTAGTCTTCATACTAGATTTTGGATAGAAATAATGCAGCTAATCTTTTTCTGTAAATAGCTAAGAATCAGTAGGTAATGTACTTTAAATGCTTTGAATCAATTTGCCGATATCAGATGGCCATATCTCAACGACACTGTAAGTTGTGTTATGACGATGAAAATTAGACTATCAGGAAAATCCAATTCGTCAAGACTACTGAGAAGGAATATTGGATTATTCTGCTTTATTTTCTCACATGTAATGCCAACCGCTTGACGTTTTGTATTAGGTCTGAATGAATGAAGCTATGGTCTACTAATTCTGAAAGAGCATGCTTCAGAACCAGAAGGAAATAATCTGAGGAATTAATTTCCTTCTTCACTACTTGAATACAGGATTACTTACCTACTTTTAGACAAATAATTCAACTGAACTAATGTCTAAAGATCATAAAGCCTACTGGAAGGAGAACTTACGGTATCTATTCATATTGCTCTCTATTTGGTTTCTGGTTTCATTTGTTTGCGGGATATTCCTCGTAGATACTTTGAATACGATAAAGATTGGTGGCTTCCCTTTGGGTTTTTGGTTTGCCCAACAAGGGTCGATATACGTTTTTGTGGTGCTGATCTTTGTTTATATGAAGCTCATGAACGACCTCGATAAAAAATACGATTTTGACGAGCAATAGGGCCCATTCTTACCCCATTTCATTCTAATCTACTCAATACAAGATTTCTAAGTTACTATCATGGAAGTAAAAACATGGACATTTATAATTGTCGGAATAACATTCGCTTTATACATAGGTATTGCTATTTGGTCACGAGCAGGCTCTACTAAGGAGTTCTATATTGCTGGAGGTGGCGTACATCCAGTTCTAAATGGTTTGGCTACAGCAGCAGATTGGATGTCTGCAGCATCTTTTATCTCTATGGCTGGGATTATATCATTTATGGGATATGATGGTGCTGTTTATCTTATGGGTTGGACCGGAGGGTATGTGCTACTAGCGCTCTTATTAGCCCCATACCTGAGGAAATTTGGAAAGTTCACAGTGCCAGATTTTATAGGAGATAGATATTATTCTGATACTGCCAGAACGGTAGCCGTATTCTGCGCGCTATTGGTTTCGTTTACTTACGTAGCTGGACAAATGAGAGGCGTAGGTGTTGTGTTCTCAAGATTTTTAGAAGTCCCTATTAATCAAGGGGTCTTGATAGGAATGGGCATTGTATTTTTCTACGCTGTATTGGGAGGTATGAAAGGGATCACCTATACACAGGTAGCACAGTATTGCGTATTGATTTTTGCATTTATGGTGCCTGCTATATTTATAAGTATACAGATGGTCAATAATCCAATTCCACAATTGGGATTCGGAGGGAGTACCGCCGATGGTGTATATCTGTTAGACAAACTAAATGGCTTGCATACGGAATTAGGATTTTCGGAATATACACAAGGAACAAAATCTATGTTAGATGTTGTAGCAATTACTGCGGCATTGATGTGTGGTACTGCTGGATTACCTCATGTAATCGTGAGATTCTTTACGGTTCCTAAAGTGCGAGATGCTAGACGCTCAGCGGGGTATGCATTGCTTTTTATCGCCATTCTTTATACTGCTGCTCCTGCCGTTTCAGTATTTGCAAGAACTAACTTAATCAATACGGTTCGCAATGCAGATTATGCGACACTTCCTGCTTGGTTTAGTAACTGGGAGAAGACAGGCTTGCTCACTTTTGAAGACAAAAATGGTGACGGTAAAGTGCAATATTACAATGATAAGAATTCAGATTTTGCAAATACCGCTGCAGCAAACGGATGGAAAGGGAATGAGTTAACAATAGATAGAGATATCATCGTTCTTGCGAATCCTGAAATTGCAAATCTCCCTAATTGGGTTATCGCGCTTGTAGCAGCTGGAGGACTCGCAGCAGCACTTTCTACAGCAGCTGGCTTATTACTCGTAATTTCAACTTCTATATCTCATGACTTGCTGAAGAAACAGTGGAAGCCTAATATGAGCGATAAAGAAGAATTGTTGGCAGCAAGAATTGCTGCAGCAGCAGGTGTCTGTGTAGCGGGATATTTTGGCATTAATCCTCCAGGGTTTGTTGCTGCAGTGGTAGCGCTGGCTTTCGGATTAGCGGCTGCGTCTTTCTTTCCAGCGATTATCTTAGGCATATTTGACAAGCGGATGAATATGCAAGGAGCAGTATCTGGAATGGTAATCGGAATATCGCTTATGACTTTCTACATGCTTAAATTCAAATTTGGAATATTTGATGGTGGGAAGGAGTCTGTAGCTGGACTGCAAGATGGATGGTGGTTTGGAGTCTCTCCAGAAGGGTTTGGTATGATAGCTATGTTTGTCAATTTTGTAGTCTCTCTGATTGTTTCCCGAATGACTCCAGCGCCCCCTGCTCATATTCAAGCACTGGTAGAAGAGATTAGAATTCCGAGAGGTTCGGGTGAGGCAGTGGCGCATTAGGAGGAATAATCACTTTAGAGTTCCTATTAGAAGAATTTGCAAATCTTGGATTCAAATAGCTGAAGCCTGCCAGTCAGACAGACTGAATCAATGGGTATATTGCTTTGTTCGGAGATAGTCATTGTATTCTTAAATCAAATCATAAGTAAGTTTGTAAATTCTTGCGATTCAATTTTTGAGCTACTTGAAAATTCGGAGAAAATGAAAAAAGTATACCTATTTGTTTTTCTATTTCTTTTGGGGTATTATGAAATGTCGAGTCAGGATACACTCGACCTTTTTATTTTGGCGGGGCAATCCAATGCCCAAGGATGGACTGGAGATGCCGAAAAATATCCGACGGACGAACTTCGATTGGATAAGGATATCTTACTAAACTGGACATTTTATAATAATGAAAGTTCTAATGGTAAGTGGGTTTCAATGCAGGCACAGAAAGGCCGCTATCCTAGGGGACATTTTGGACCAGAGGTAAGTTTCAGTCGTGAATTATTGAAGGCTGGATATAACCCTGCAATATTTAAGTTTTGTTTGGGCGCTACTGGCCTTGCAAGAGATTGGAAAGCTCCAGGCGAGGGAGGCATCTATGATGACATGGTCATTCAGCTTACGGAGGCGATCCTCCGATTAGAAAGCGCGGGCCGTGTGGTTAAAGTGCAAGGTCTAATATGGATACAAGGAGAAACTGATGCAGGTTCTGAGGATGCAGCAAATTCCTATTACGATAATCTAAAACGATTAATTACTCATTTGAGGACGACCGTTTTAGAGGAACCCCATCTGAAGATCATTCTTGGAGTTGATGAACAACACAGTTTCGTAAGAGAGCGTCCTCAAGTCGTCATAGCACAACAAAAGCTTGCCGATGATGATGATCAGATTGTTTTCAAGAGCATGTATGGCTTGCCAAAGGCGGATGCAACTCATCTAAACCCGCAAGGTCTGGAGATGCATGGTAGAAGAATCTTTGAATCTTTTCAGCAATTATCAATCTCGAGCCCCGTAGTCAACGGAGACAATTTAAAAGTAGTTACCTATAATATCTGGAATGGTTTTGATTGGGGTAGAGATTTCGAGCGAAGGTCGAAAGTGCAAATTTGGATGGCTCAACAAAAGCCCGATATTGTTGCCCTACAAGAACTCTGTGCCTATTCCGATGAAAAATTAAATGAGGATGCTAAAGCTTGGGGACATCATCATTCCGCGCTACTAAAGACGACGGGCTATTCTGTAGGGTTGACCTCGAAGTATCCTATAATTATCAAAGAAAAAATATTCGAGGGGATGCATCATGGAGCATTACATTGTATGTCAAATGGAATTGATTATTTAGTAGTGCACTTACATCCTGGAAGTGTGAAAGTCCGGCAAGAAGAAGCTCAGATTTTATTCGATAAAATAGAAGTAATCTTAAGTAAGAATCCAAACTTAATAGTACTTGGTGATTTTAATGCTCATTCGCCAATCGATAGGGATTTGTATAAAGAAGATGGAACCTTATTAACTCGACTTAGGAAAAACAATAATGGGAAAGAACAATCTGGCAATCTCATAAATCAGGACTTGGATTTCTCCGTAATATCTAAATTCATGTCATTACCACTTTACGATATAACTCAAAAACACACCAAGGGCATTTTAGAAAGGGGGAGCTTCCCTGGTAGGATTTTAGGTGACGTTAATAAAGAAAGTGAAGAGGAGTTGATAGCGCGATTGGAACGGATAGATTTTATTTTGGCTTCCGAAGCACTGGCCCAAAAATGCATTTATTCTAAAGTGTATAATGGCAAAGAGAATTGGCATCTATCAGATCATTATCCAGTAGTTGCTGAATTTAGAAATATATATCTTCCAGCAAAAAAAGAAATTCCAACTTCTACATTTGCTTCAGATTGGGAGTATGTCGGTGTGGCAGTAGAAGAACCCGGCTATACTATATGGGGCTCCTCGCCGATAATGGATAATGATGGGAAGGTGCATCTTTTTGTCGCCCGTTGGCCCGGCGCTACCGTAGAGCCAGGTTGGCGTTCAGATAGTGAGATAGCTCACTATGTGGGGAAGGGGCCAGAAGGGCCTTTTCGTTTTTCGGATATTGCTATAAAAGGAACGGGAGCCGATACTTGGGACAAATATGGAGCACATAATCCCACTATTCACAAAGTAGGAGATCAATATGTACTGCTTTATATAGGTAATGAGAATCCCACTCAACCTATACATCCATCTAACCAAAAAATAGGAATGGCTACATCTAAAAGTCTTGATGGTCCTTGGGTGCGAGTCGGAAATAATGGATTGATATTGTCTCCACCTGAAAACGAACAATTCTGGAATTACAGTGCCAGTAATGGTGTCAATAATCCAGCCTTCCTTCAACATCCAGATGGTGGTTTTTTTCTATATTTTAAATCTGAAAAAGGACGTATGGGACTTGCTATTGCAGAATATCTGGAAGGACCTTACATCCAGTTACCATTTCCTGTGACGACTAACGATCGCAATGTAGAAGACGGCTATGCTTTTATGCATGAGGGTAAGGTGGCACTACTAACCACTGACAATCATGGCATGATTGAAAAAGGGGGCGGCCTTCTCTGGACTTCTGAAGACGGGATAAAATTTGATCAATTTGAGAAAGGCTTTCATCAGATTAACGCATATACTGAGGTGGATATGAAAAAAGTAGTCGTTCATTATGGCCCTCTGAAAAGTTCTTATGCCAAGTTAGAGCGCCCTCAATTACTCATTATTGACGGGTTGCCTGCATATCTTTATGCTCCTTCGGGTAGTAACATTTATGGTGGGTCCAATACGGTGAGCTATATATTGAAATATAAACGGTAAGCAGTATTGTTTTTAATAAAAGCTAAATCATTTCGTGCTTAAGGAATGGAAAAACAACAACTTTTTATTTTTGGGGGTCTCTTTCTTCCACCTACATCGTTAAAAATACTCGCTATAGCTATGCCTGCGCTTTTTGCCTTGTCGGAGAAAAAAATAGTCTCACCAAAAAATGGCAACTTATTTCTTTTCCATTCCTGATAATTATTGATAATTATGAAATATTCCTTTTGTACTTTTTTCTTTGTGGTAACCATTATGCTCGCTGCCCAAGTAGATACGGACGACTTACGACTCTACAACAGCTTCGATACTGTCGGCGAGGATAATATACTCAAGACGGCCGGATATTATAATTGGGGAAGTTCTATAATAAAAGGAAAGGACGGCATATATCATCTGTTCTATTCCCGATGGAAAAAGGAACATTCCTTTAAAGGTTGGTTGACCCATTCGGAGATAGCTCATGCAACCTCCCAGAATCCTGAGGGCCCATGGGTATTTCAAGAAACAGTTCTTAAGGGAAGGCGGAACGGATATTGGGATGCCATCACAGCTCATAACCCCAAGATTAAATATTTTGAAGGGCAATACTATATTTATTATATCTCGACAAATCTCGGTGAGCAGGATTACAATGAAAAAGATCTGACCAACTTGGCCGGAATGGGTGGGCTTGAAAATAAGGATCGGAAATCTTTACGTACAAATCAACGAACAGGGGTAGCTGTGGCGAATTCTTTGAATGGTCCTTGGACAAGAATGGAAAAGCCGCTTATAGAACCTGAAGGGCCGATAACTACGCTGACGGTGAATCCTGCAATTGAAATGGGTGAAGACGGGAAGTATTACCTAATTATAAAGGGAGATAAACCCAATGAAAAACGATTTATAAGAAATCAAGCTATTGCCATTTCTGATTCTCCAATGGGCCCTTTTGAAATTCAAGAGAAGGCAGTTATAGATGATCTGGATACAGAAGATGTCTCCATGTGGTACGATAGTGAACGAAAACGATTTTATGCCACATTCCATGCTCATGATTTTATAGGGATGATCACATCGGAGAACGGAACTGATTGGAAAAAGTCGAACGAATACGTACTTATGCCGAAATCCATTGCCTTAGCCGATGGGTCCGATTTAATACCAGATAGGATGGAACGCCCTTTTATATATATTGAAAACGGACAACCAAAAGTGCTCAGTCTGGCAGTTAAAAAAGGAGATGAATCCTACACTGTTTTTATCCCGATAAAAGAGGAGTCGGAACTTCCGCTTCCCAATAAGCGGCAATTAGCATGGCAACAGGCGGAGTTGGGTGTTGTGTTTCATTATGACCTTCATGTATTCGATGGAGAACAATACAAGCAAGGTAACAATAGGATAGATCCAGTTGCCGATCATCAAATCTTCAATCCTCAGCATTTGGATACTGATCAATGGATAAGGTCTGCAAAAGATGCGGGTGCTACTTTTGCCATTTTGACTGCTACTCACGAGACTGGCTTCGCTCTTTATCAATCTGATGTTAACCCTTACAGCCTAAAATCACTAAAATGGCGTGATGGAAAAGCCGACATCGTTGCTGATTTTGTGGCTTCCTGCCGTAAATATGATATTAAGCCTGGGATATACCTAGGTATTCGCTGGAATGCCTTCTTAGGAGTTCATGATTTTAAGGTAAATGGAGAAGGGGACTTCAAGGAAAATCGACAATCATGGTATAAAAAGATGACGGAAGGTATGGTGGAGGAGATCTGTACGAACTATGGAGAACTATTTGAAATATGGTTTGATGGAGGTGCAGATCATCCCAAAAATGGTGCTCCTGATGTCCTTCCAATAGTTCGCCGTTATCAACCCAATTGTTTGTTCTACCATAATGGGCAATTGGCGGAGGCGCGCTGGGGAGGATCGGAATCTGGGGCTATGTCATATCCTTGTTGGGCAACTTTTCCTTACAGGGCTACGGGAGCTGGTGAAAGCGCCCGAGAGAATATTGCTAAGGATGACTACAAACTGCTAAAGCAAGGAGATGAAAATGGTAAATTTTGGATGCCTGCTATGGCTGACGCCCCACTGCGCGGATACGGAGGACATGAATGGTTTTGGGAGCCAGATCAAGAATCCTTAGTCTACCCACTTGAAAACTTAATGGACATATATTATAAGTCGGTAGGCAGAAATTCAACTTTGATTATTGGGTTAACGCCAGACCCTAATGGTCTAATGCCAGAGGAAGATGTAAAACGCCTAAAGGAATGGGGCGATGAGATCAAGAGAAGGTTTTCTAATCCTTTGGCAACCACTTCTGGAAAAGGCGAAAATATAATTTTGAAGATAAATGATAGTAGGGAAGTGAACCAATTGGTATTGAAGGAGGATATAAAAATGGGCGAAAGAATTCGAGAATTTGTAATAGAGGGGAAAACGAAATTAGGATGGCAGATTATTTTTAAAGGTTCTAGTATAGGGCATAAGCTTATACATCAATTTAAGGGAATAGAAGTATCGGCATTACGATTAAAAGTGCTGTCATCCGTCAAAGAAGCACAGATATTGGAATTTTCGGCTTATTATGTAGAATAGGATTTAGAGAAGGGCACTATATGTAATTTACACAAAAAGGAATTTTGGGGTGGCCAAGTCGTAAGTACCACTATCTAAGAAGTTTACAATTGCTTATGCCGGATTCGCTAACTGCGTTCAGTATGTTTATTGTTTCAAGAGAGACATTGAATTATCAGTAATTGGAAATATGCAATTGAGAAGTTGACCTAAAAGTATTAAAGTATGATTCTTGAGAAATTGAAATTAGAAGTAGGCTTACGGAGTTTTTTGTTTTTAGCTTTTGTCATAAGCTTAAATTGCGGAGCGGGCTTGGTTTCTGACCCAAAAATAAAAGTCGCCTGTATCGGAGATAGTATTACATTTGGCGCTCGACTTGAGTATCCCGAAAAAGATGGATACCCCGCCCAACTCCAGAAGCTAATGGGCGATGAATATGAGGTTTTCAATTTTGGTGTTGGAGGTTGTACACTTCTGCGTAAGGGCCGACCAACGGTTTGGGATCAATTATTAAAAATCAAAGACTCAAATCCAGATTTAGTAGTCATCAGTTTGGGGACAAATGATACATGTGGTATGGGCACTTGTCAAGAGCGGAAATGTTGGGATTACAAAGATGAATTCCCCACTGATTATAAAAATTTGATCGATACCATTCGCACTTTTCCTACGAAGCCTAAAATATGGATTTGTGCACCAACTCCAATGGTAATGGAAACTCCGGGTTTAAGTGCAGAGAGAGTTGAAGGCTTATCAATTCGAAAACCACGCCTGCAATCTCTAATTTCGCACATTCGCCAATTAGCGAAAGAGAAGGATACAGGATTCATAGATTTGAATACTCCTATGAATCAGCGCCCAGCGCTTTTTACAGAAGAGGATGGGGTGCATCCTAACATGAAGGGTTATAAGCTCATTGCAGAATTAGTATATGAGGAACTTAGTGAAGGACAGACTGATTAAACAAGAAAGGCGTATCATAGCCTTTAAGTACACACGGAAATAATTAAAATATTCAAAAGCTTGATTAATGATGAAAAGTAGTCATTTTAAATTCTTAGTTCTCATTCTGATTTTGACTTATACCTTACATTCGTGTAAGCAGGGTGAAAGTGAAAATAGTAGCGTAAAAGACAGACCCAATATTGTTTTTATAATGTCTGATGATCATGCCTATCAGGCGATAAGCGCTTACAATGATCAACTTATTCAAACACCTAATATTGATCGCATTGCCAAGGAAGGAATTTTGTTTACAAATGCTTCTGTTACGAACTCAATATGTGCGCCTTCTCGTGCTGTTATTCTTACTGGGAAGCATAGTCATATCAATGGAAAGATTGATAATCGAATGCCATTTGACACTTCCAATATTACCTTTCCTCAGATACTACAAGAAAACGGATATCAGACTGCTATGTTTGGGAAGCTGCATTTTGGAAATAATCCTAAAGGCTTTGATGAGTTTAAAATTCTTCCTGGCCAGGGTGATTATTATAATCCTCGATTCATCACCCCAAATGGAGATACAACAATCGAGGGCTATGTGACAGATATCACTACAGATCTGACTTTAGATTGGATGGAAAAAAGACGGGATAAAACGAAACCCTTCTTGCTGATGTATTTGCACAAAGCACCGCATAGGAGTTGGATGCCGGCAGAACGTCATTATAGGTCGTTTACTCAGAATACATATCCAACTCCTGCTACGCTTTTTGATGATTATGATACTCGAGGGGCAGCAGCAAGAAGTGCCGAAATGGGTATTCTTAATGACATGCAATTGCAATACGACTTAAAAGTTACGCCATCCGTCCTTCATGATTTAGGCCTTAAAGATAAATATGGTCTAGGTGGTATGAGAAAATTGAATGCCGAACAGAAAGCTTCTTGGGATGCGGTTTACGACCCTATTGCTGCAGAATTTAGAGAGTCCTATCCCACAATGAACGATTCTACATTGACGATTTGGAAATACCAGAGATATATGCAAGATTATCTAGGAACAATTGCAGCTGTGGATGAAAATGTGGGAAGATTACTTAATTACTTGGATAAAGAAAATTTGACTGATAATACAGTAGTCGTTTATACCTCAGATCAAGGGTTTTATCTTGGAGAGCATGGCTGGTTTGACAAACGATTCATGTACGAAGAGTCTTTTAAAACGCCATTATTAATCAAATGGCCAAATGTAATAAAGGCGGGTATTAGCGAAAATGAAATGGTTCAAAATCTGGATTTCGCTCAGACATTTTTAGAAATGGCTGGTATTATTGCGCCAGATGATATGCAAGGGGAAAGTTTATTGCGATTGCTTAACGGGGAGAAAGAATTGTGGACACGCGACGCTGTATATTATCACTATTACGAGTATCCAGCAGAGCACGCCGTAAAGCGGCATTACGGAATTGCGACTAAAGATTATAAACTCATGCACTTCTATCATGATGTTGACCAATGGGAAATGTATGATAGAATTAATGATCCAAACGAATTGATCAACATCTATGATGATCCTGATTACGAAGATCAGTTGGCCCAATTAGAGAAAAAACTAAAAGAAGTCAGAAGCTACTATAAAGACTCTGATGCTTTAAATAGAAAGTTTATTGAGAAGTATAGCAAAAATTAGGACTTAAGATGTAATCGATTATTCATTTCAAGAAAAGTAAAATTCAATGAGGAGGCATTATAGAATAAGTCATGCATCTTATCAATATTATTGAAATTGCTTATCGATATCGGTATATTGAATAAACTTCCCCTTTTTTAAATTCAGTCTTATCTTGAGGTAGCCGAATGAAAGCATCACCATTTAATAAGTTTGCTAAGTCTCCGGAGCCGTTCCCTTTTTTGGGTGTCGCAATGATGTGACCTTGATTATCGTAGGATAATTTCACTTCTAAAAAATATGTGAGATCTGGCTTAAATGCAATATCCTCATTCAATACCGCCTTTGGTCTATCATGAGGACTTAAGCCTACGCTCATACGCAGCCAATCGATAGCATAAATAGTAAGACACATAAACGAAGAAACGGGATTGCCAGGAAGTGCAAATACAGTTGTGCCGTTATCATGATTTCCAAACCACATCGGTTTGCCTGGACGCTGGGCAATCTTATGAAACAGTTTTTGAACACCGCAGGCTTCTAATGCTTCAGGAAGAAAATCAAACTTGCCTTTTGAAACACCACCACTAAGTATGATCAAATCATGTGTGACTAAGAATTCATTGAGTTGTTTTATGATTTCCTCTTTGTCATCTTTTAGATGTGCAGTATCAATCGGAATACCCAAGTGGCGCAGCGTGGCTTCCATTCTATAGACATTACTCCTACGGATTTGATGTGGAGCGGGAATCTCATCAATATTCACAAGTTCATCTCCGGTCGAGATTACAATTGTCTTTGGTAATTTAGAAACTTTGATTTTGTGCCTACCTATGGAGGCACCTACTCCAATTTCACTGGCAGAAAGTAATGTTCCTGTTGGTACAATAAGATCACCTTGACTTCTATCTTGTCCTTTCCAGTGAATATTTTGATTCTTTTTGAATGGGACATTTATTTGAGCGCTACCATCTAAGATGGAGACATCCTCATATCTCACGATTGTATCTGCACCAATCGGAAGCATAGCACCTGTCATGATTTCTGCACAGTGAGAAGGATTTATCAACTTCCCTTCTGGGTCACCAGCTCCTATAACACTCTCTATAAGTAGTTCAGAGCGTCCCATAGCACCTTCGTAATTGATAGCTACTCCGTCCATCGTTACCCGATTGTAAGGAGGAAGATCTCTATCACAAGTCCAGTCTTCGCGCAATACTCTACCAATCCCTTTGTTCAATGGAACGACTTCGATTCCAAAATCCTTAGCTTGGGATTGAACGATATCGTAAGCATCTTCTACACTTATCAAACTCATTTCTTTATGCTGTTGTGCAGGAGTAAAGGTACTCTGAAAGATTACGATCTAATCTCAAAACAAAAAAGGAATTCAAGGAATTCAATCATATGAGCCGCTAACGGCTAAGTTTGTAGAAAGGTATAGTTGATTCTATTAGTACGGGACGTATAGCAGGGATGCTCATAATTATTTGGTTATTGATAAATTGATAGAATTGCCATTTAGGCACTTTCACTATCTTAGCAGCGATGAAGGAGATAGAAAATATCATAAGATCCTATGATCAAGTAGACTGGACTATCGAACAAGTGGCTCTAGGAACTG
>JBLIDB010000119.1:0-14779 GCA_047634015.1 Saprospiraceae bacterium | reverse complement strand
GCGATGGTCAAAAAAAGGGCTAACCAACATGATTAAATTGAGATCTGCCAGTATGAGCGGGTATTGGAACGAAATACAGTCAAGCATCAGAAAGGCCGCCTAAAAAACGACAAACTGAAATGCACCTAAGAAATACGTTCGTTTTTATTTACTGAAGAAATCAGCATAATCAATAATACTATTCTTAAGCTACAAGCTTAAGCTTTTCGAGTAAATCCAATAATTGATGCGATCAAGTTATAAGCCCATTTTTTGAATTTATTCCTAAACCGTAACTTTCTGCGCATTCGCCCCCGCTGATCCTAATACCGTAGATTATAATTACAAATAGATCAAGAATGATGCGTTTAGTCAAAGGATAAATGATATTAAGCTCACCGTCTCTCAGTATGGTATTTATATTATCCTCACTGAAAAATATAATGGCTCAATGGGCGAGTACGATATTTCTGAAATTATAGAGTATTTATAGGGGCTTGAATCAAGACACTTTAAAGATCTTTCTTTACTTCACTCATAGAGTTATAGATGGGATTCTAATTCTTAGATCCTTGTGCTATAGAAAACTATTCTCTTGGTGACGGCGGTGGCGGCGGTGGCGGTGGATTTCGGTGACCAGGAAAACTTTTTGTATCTGGTGGTATGGTAGGAGTTGGTCTTCTTGGTGTTGTGGGTCTATCGTCTGGCATAATTAATTTTTCTTCATATAAATATCAGACATTTCTTCCGCCTGTGACAATTGTTTATTGAAATCGAAGAAAATGATGTCATCTGGAACATGATCAAACTCTATTGATACTTCTTTTAATGAAAAGAATTTGTTTTTAGCATCCTCTTCATCTATATATTGATGATTGAATTCATACCATAGCACTTCATATCTCATACTTGCTTGTTTCCACCTTAACCCTTTCTCATGAAACGTTTTGATATATCTTGGAAACAAGAAGTAAGGTTTTGTTATGGTTATTATCTGACTAAAGGCAATCAATACACCCCATAGTAGTTGGGATTCTTCCCAAATTGCCCAAGCGGCTATACTTGATGATGTCATGATGACCAGGAATATATTTGTGCCTAAGTCCCATTTTTGATATCGTTTGGCAATAAGATTTGAATAGTGTTCATTGACCTTGGCATCATTAAATTCGTTCCAAATTTTTGTTCTTAAATCATTCATTGCTCACCCAAATTTATTTCAAACCTTTGTTTAACCGCTCGGTCAATCTATTAATGAGATCCATTCGCTTATGAAGAATGGCCATGATTATAATTTGTTTGTCTTCTCTATATCCAAAAATATAATGGTGCTGACAGCGTAGGTATAGGATCTTTGGGGTACTATTAGTTAGAACTTTATGCGGATATGTACCATTAGCGAGATTATCAGCGCAGGTTTCTAATTCGTCACGGTATTTAAGGGTTTGTTTGTGGCCATGATTTTTGAGCGTATATTGCGTAATGCTTCGAAGGTCTTCTTCTGCCCCTGCACTAAGAATATAGACGGGTTTATTCATTGCTTCGCCGCATGGATTTCTTCACCCATAATCTGTGAGATAGACTTACTGGATAGCTTGCCACTTTGTGCTTCCTCTACCCTATTGGATAAGAAATCCTGTAGCTCTTGCCATGATTGCTCCTGCGCTATGTCACCTGAGAATAACTTACCCATGACAAACTCTTTAATGGATTGTCCCTCTACGGCCGCTAAGGCCTTAATGTGTTGATGCTCCTTAGGCGATATTTCTATTGATAATCTGCTCATGTTCCTACCTTGTTGTGAAAATGTACATTTGTACAATGATAGCATGCTTGGTTCAAAAGAGCAATATTATCACACGTTTTCTGCTCTGTGGAATAGCATAAGATGCATACTCCTTTGAAGAAAGATACTTCTGCTACTTAATCGGCTACTGCACAATCAGCAAATAATTAAGTATTTCTAATAGCGTTTAACGGTTCTTGTATTTTTGGTTCTTTCAAAATTCTAAACCTGGGATAAATGCTTAAACCCTTAGAGCAATTCATATGTGACAGTTGCGGACAAATTATATTAGATCCTAATCACGGGTGGTTATAATGGTATAGGAAAGGGTTAAGAGACAAAAAAGAGGGCTTCAAGATTGTACATTATTTTCCTAATTCACCACTTCTGAATAAAGAGATTAGCAATGAGAGTTGTTATCATTATGATAACGCTCCTTTAAGAGGTGATATGCATTTAAAGCACTTTATTGGTGTTGCTAAAATAAATAATTTGTTGAGCTTTATTGATGTTGGGCCGTATCATGAACCTGAATATCATGGACCTTCTGTAAAAGATTTACGAGAATATACAGAGATAATTCGAAGGCTTAATATTCCCTTTTACGAAGAGCCTCGATTGTACTGGAATGATGCTATTTCTGATGGTTTTTTTGACGGAGCAAATGAAGGGCTTATTTATTCGCCTGATTTCTTGGAAACTCTTATCAAAAAATATAGTCAAAGGTAAGCAACCTAATTTTCTATATAATAGGATTGCAAAGATCTATGAACTATACGGGATATTTACTTTTTTCTGATAAAATAATATTGAGTAAGTCTTTCCACTATTGAATTTCTTGCTGAAGTTGATCTCAGTTCATAGCCCTATTTATCTAATCTATTGAGGAGCTTAGTTAATTGATCTACCAAGTCTATTTTACTATCGTTTTTTGAACGATCATTTAGTTTCTAAACGTATTCCCTATTTCGCCTTTTCGTCGGAATTAGCGAAAATGTTCTATTAGAAAAAGCTCCTATTTTACCTTTTCGTAGCTATGGGTAAAAATGCCCATTATAATCATCTGGTAAGATGAGTCCAATTATAGCGGTATTCAACTAACAAAATTTGGGAATGGTAGGTGGTAAAGGTGTTAAAATCTGCCCTTTGTCGAAAATTACATATATTATTCTTTAATATATTAGACTTATTATTATTATATTTGGTTTGCAATTTTCTCCTCCGAGAAATAATTCTAATCTAAGCACAGTGAAGTGCTTGACAGATATCACCACTATCTGGAGTGCGGTGCCAATAATGAATTGGTAGGGGGGGCAAATATGCCTCGTAGACTTATCCTTATTGTAGGCTATGTAATGGTGTATTTGTCACTCTTTTCAATGACTTTACAGAAACATATATGTATGGTGAGTCTTTTATCTTGTGTGGTTAAGATCAGTTGTGGAGATAGTCTCCAGGTGAGAACCGTCAGATAATTACTCCACCTGATGACTTCTTCTTAAGGGAAGGAATTGAATTAATTACAAATTCAATATAAGGTAACGAGGGATCAATAAGTATTCGATGTACTCTTCATTTATCCATCCACTGGTCTGATATCTAATATTCTAATGTATCCAATATCTCATCTAATTCATCATAAGACTTAATACCTACGGCTGCTTCTAAGCCGCCTCTAACAAAAACGCCCTGATCATTTTTTGGCGTATAATGATCAAAATCATTGAACTCCATTCCTTGCAATTCAATCTGATCCATAGACCACTCGAAAATCTCCGTGTGTCCATTCAGATGACCTATGGCAGTGAAATCATCTTTAGTACTAATACCAAAAGGAGAAAGTTTTATCATTGCCTCATCTAATTGGCCTATTGAGTTATTAGAAAACAAAAGCAATGCTTCCGGGCCACTTACCCATTCTTGAATCTCGGCAATTTGCGCCAGAGAAATTTCATCAAGGTCATAGAGCAAATAATCAACACCTCTTGCCGCAAAGTAACGTGCATCTGTTAGATTACTCACATGACTTGCGATCACATTACACTTAAAAATTCTGTCCATATATCACTATCGCTTAAAGCAAAGGTAATATACTGCGCGTAGTAAGCGAATCTGGTATAAGCATCTGCAATCTTGAGAGATATCGGTGCTTACGGCTTGTCTTTCTCAAATTCCTTTTTGTGTTGGGTATGAAAAATGGATAACATCATTGTATAGTATCCAATTGAATTTCTTTACTTCGTAGGATGGCAGATCAATCTTATTTCGACCTCGTATACTACGTGACAAAGCAGATTCCCGTGGGGCGTGTGACGAACTATGGCGCTATCGCTGACTATCTATCTTTGGGTTCCGCACGAATGGTAGGATGGGCACTTACTCAAGCCAATAGAAGTGCAGAGACTATGGTGCCTGCTCATCGAGTAGTGAACAGAAAAGGAGAACTATCAGGGAGGAATAATTTCGCGACGCCTACATTAATGCAGGAGCTTTTAGAAGCTGAAGGAATTAAGATTGTAAATGATCGAGTTGTAGATTTTGAAACACTCTTATGGCATCCCGAAAATAGAGAGCTTGAAGTGAATTAAAAATTAAACAAGATGACTACGAACACTTAATTGAGAGACAGGTTCTCGACAATCAGCCCAACGCATAAATCATTTCATTGACAAATAGAATTAATCTCATCTCTGGTCCGCGCAACATCTCTACGGCGATGATGTATTCCTGGGCCAATAGACCAGATACTCGTGTTGTAGATGAACCTATGTATGCCTACTATCTCAAGAAAACAGGTATTAATTATCACCCAGGCACTAAAGAAACCTTGGCAAGTCTGCCTCATGATTGGTCTCAGGTAATTGAAACTTTAATTCTCGGACCTGTTGATAAAGACATTTATTTTATAAAAGGAATGGCACATCATTATTTAGATGATGATATTTCTTTTTTACTACAATTAAAAAATGTTTTTCTAATTAGAAATCCGAAACAATTGATTGCCTCCTTTTCTAAAATTATAGAAACTCCTACGATGCAGGACATCGGACTAAAGCGTGAATGGGAATTGTATCAGTATCTGGTAGAAAACGGTAAGACTCCCTTAGTATTAGATTCAAATCAAGTATTGAGTAATCCGAGAGCAGTCCTCAGTGCTGTTTGTAGTCATCTTAGTGTCCCCTTTGAGGAGGCAATGTTGTCTTGGCCTACGGGTCCAATAGCAGAAGATGGTGCATGGGGCCCACATTGGTATCACAATGTGTGGAAATCTAATGGATGGTCAACGCCCGACAATAGTAAAAGAGAAATTAGAGAGGATCTACTTCCTCTTCTCGAAGAGGCACAAATGTATTACGATCTATTAAGTGAAAGACGACTAAAAGTTTAAGATATAAATGAAGCTAATTCTTCTCCCTTCCATTTTCTATACTTCACTTCCACTACATTATTTGCCCGCGAGATTGATTTGATTGGATAGAGTCTCATTTCCTTTTCCTGGCGTGTCTTTACAGGAGTATTCATCCATGGATTCCTATACTTAAAGTATAGCATGTCCTTAGAGCTGACATACTGGACATGAGCTTTTAATCTCTCTGATAGATTACTATTAAGCTCACCCTTGGTAGTGCGCTTAGTTGGCACGAGCATACTTTCGTTAAGGAGATATTCATCAGCATCGATATTCTTGCTGGACCTGCCGGCTAAGATAGAGGCTAACGCACTTGTCCCTGTTCCAGAAAACGGATCTAAAACAACATCTCCATATTTACTATACATAGATATTAGTCTATACGGTATCTCAAAGGGGTAGGCACCAGAACGATTCCTACTACTCCCCTTCTTCATCTTCTGTCCTGTACCAAGAATATCAAACCACTGGTCACAGAACCATTTATTGCGTTCTTCCCAAAACATCGCACTATTACGTCTTTCGGTTTGAGCATCTTTATCAAAAACACGCTTCGTCCCTTTACGAAGAATGAGAATCCACTCATGTTCTAAAGTGACATAGGCCCCTCCTGGTAACATGCCCGAGCCCATAAATTTTGTAGGACTATTAGTAGGTTTCCTCCAGATTATAGATGGTAATATATCGAATCCAATGGCAGCGAAAGCTTGTAAGATTCTACTATGGTTGCTATACATCTGGAATCTCGTATCCAAGGTTCTTGTCGCGTCTCCAATATTTATACAAGCGAATCCTCCATTTTTCAATACCCTGAAACACTCCTTCCAAGTCTGATCCAGTAATTGATGCATTGCTTCGTAAGCTAAATAACCAGCTCCAATTCCAATTGAAGGCCCAATAGTAGCATCATATCTTCCGAAAATCTCATCCCACATCTCAACCATCGGATATGGTGGTGAGGTTACTACAAGATTAACGGAATCATCTTCTATAGGAAAGACATCGAAAGAATTAGCTTGGATATATTGATGGCTTGATTGAATCACCTGGGAATAATTTAAACCGCCTTTCTTTTGGCAAATAAACTTAATGCCAATCCAAAGAGCATCATCAAGCACCCCAACCATACGAGATTAATTCCCGGGAATATATTGGCCTCTACTATTAGAATATCAGAACGTGGCATATCCTCAGCAGCGAGCATCTCAATCTCATGATTACTACGATCATCTACTGCCAGTTGGAAACTCATCACTTCCGTCTTGGGGTCTATCTTCGTGAATCTCGCATGCAGTCCACTTGCCACATCATGATCTTTGACACTGAATTGTTGTGAACCTCTTAGTACGAATAAAGGCGTTAAGATATCTCTCTCTCCTTTTGACGTTTGGATATCCAGCATTGCGGTGAGCGCTATATCCCCTTCTTCTGCCTTATAATTCAAAGTTTCGCCACCACCTCTTGCAAAAGACTGAAGTGTAACCTGAAACCCCTTCCAATCTATTTGCTCTCCTTGTATCAATTGAATATCCTCGTACGTAAGACTCTGTTCTTCGGTGAAAAATTGACTAAAAGTCTCATCACTTAATTTAAATTTCATCCCGAGTTCATTTATAATCTCAGGAAACTGAAAAATGTACGCCTCTTTTAACCCCAAACCTGGTGTTATCTCGAAATACTTGCCTGTCTTTTTATTCAGAACTCGCATCGGAAGACCGATTGTCATATCGTATTCAGTGGTGTCTTCTCGACCCACATGACCTTCTTTATTGAAATCAAAATTATAAACAACCTCTCCGACATCAGCGGACCAAAGGCTGTCTTCTATATGTTCTCCTGGAACAAGGTAATGTGATAAGTATCGAAGTGAATCTTCGACCATTTTTGCAATCTCAATATCTTGAAGATGTTCATTTGGCGCCGCTGCAGTAAAGACATCGTAAAATAATCCTCGAGACGTCCCCGGGTTAAGGGCTGCGATTTTTGTAAACTCTTTATTATATAGTGCTGTCGGATAGGTTACGAACTCGTGTACTATTTCCTTATCCTCGTTTACTTTTTTAAATTCTAATTTGTAATGGCGTAGATTATGGACTAAGGTGTCACCAGCATAGTTCATCCAATAATCCTTGGAGTAAAAAGGAAGATCCTTAATAAGAACCAATGCGCGATCCGCAGATTCTCCTTCTATAAAATCTGCAGACACAAATGGATTGCTTGTAATGGTTGTCTTATTCAGTCCACTATACATAATACCCAAAACCAATAATCCAAACCCTATATGAGAGAGCGCAGCTCCAGACATTTTCATCTGCCCTTTAATCGCATATATGATGTACGATAAATTTGAAGTTATCACGGTGATACCGGCAAATAAGAAAGCGTATTCTTGCCAATTTCGGATGGCTATCGTCTGCCCTATGGCAGCCGTAAGTAATATCGTAATTCCCAGAACTATACTTACTTGACGGAAATATTTCTTCTTATGATTTACCCAACCTGCGCCTCTGTATCTTAATAAAATCGTCAATCCAGAAAGGACACCCATAAATATTCCTATCCATATCTGATACTTATTATGGTGTTCCATGGGATCATCTATCGCTATCGGAAGATGATTAGGATTGAAGAGCTCTGCTATCTTATTGTAAACCGGTAGAGAAGTAGAGATCGTCATTAGTAATCCTGAGAAGAATAATACCAATGCGCCTATAAACATCCAGAATTCCCGACTATAGATTTGTTCTTCTTCTGGCTTCTTAGGAATTGATTTCCCTCCAGTAAAGTATTTCCATAAAGCCAACCCCGCAAAGAATAGAATAAAAAAGACTAGCTGGCTCTCAAGGCCCATTGTCGTAAAGGCATGTACTGACGTGTCTCCCAATATTCCACTCCTCGTCAAGAAAGTAGAATATACTACCAACAAGAATGCCAGTAGATAATAAACATATGTTGTCTTTATAGAAAAGCCCGTGGCTCTAGCGATCAGATTCGTATGCACACCTGCTACAAGCAATAACCAAGGAACAAGAGAAGTATTCTCTACAGGGTCCCATGCCCAGTATCCACCAAATGTCAATGCTTCATACGCCCAAGCGGCTCCCATAAGAATTCCTAATCCATATATTGCAGCTGCCCACAAGGCCCACTTCAGAATAGGAAGCATAAGCTCTTTATGCTTGTTTTCCGAAAGCCCTCCTATCGCCATACAAAATGGAATAGACAGTGACGCGAAGCCTAAAAATAATACAGGTGGATGTATTGTCATCCAATAGTTCTGTAACAATGGGTTTAATCCTCTTCCTTCTATTAATGTGAGGTAGTCAGCATTTGCGAAAAGCGGAATATCAAAAACATCTCGTACGAGAATAAAAGGGTTGCTACCAATCTTTATGTCCGCCTCCGTAAATGGCATATATAGCCCCAGTAACATAGACGCTAAGAAGGCCTGAATCAGGCCCAATGTTATCATAGTAGAAGGCGCCCAGTCTTTAGACTTATACATAAAGATGAGCCCCAGTATGCAATGCCAGAACATCCATAACAAGAAACTTCCTTCCTGATCCGCCCAAAAGGCGGCTAATAAATATCTCAGCTCGCTATCATCTGCCACTGTACGGTAGACATAGTCATACTCGTACATATGATTGACCATCGCATAGAGAATCAATCCTATGACACCGAATACCGATACGGCATGTATCCAGTATCCTCCTCGCGCGAAAGGTTGCCAGGACTGATCAAGGTCTTTCTTAAATCTGAAAAATGAATACGAACAAAATAGTGCACTTACGAACGCAAGAAGAATCAAGAAATGACCAATCTGCCCTAACCACAGATGTTCTCCGATATACTGAACTTCACCCATTAAAGAGATTCTTTGGTTGAAACGACTACTTGATTTCTCAATGCTAACTCCTCATTCTTATACTTAGAAGGACATTTTAATAGCATTTCTGATGCCTCAAAGTGATCTTCTGCCCACTTGCCCGTTATAACTATAGATTCTGATCTTTCGAAATCTGTTGGTTTGGATTTCCGAATAGTTACATTTTGAGTTTCACCATCCTTATCTATCAGATAAAAGCTGAAGAAATTTGCATCTTTCTCTGGTTGGTAAACCATCGGATCCATCTTCGAAAGTTGGCCAGAGACCTTTACCCTATTGCCAGAAGTCCGCGCTTGATCAAAAGTCGAGAAACTGCTCAACTCTTGAGAGGACATTATCAACATCCCGATAGCTGCAGCAAGCAAAACTAAAGCGACCATATGGATCTTCTTCATAGCTCTTATTTTAAGTCTACAAAAGTACGTCAAAACATGTGCCTAGCAATTTATATTCCAAGTCTTTAGATGTAGTCTAAACAATTTATGTCATTGTTCTTTTTAGATTGCCATACTCCAGTCATTTAAAGGACTATTCAATAAAACAAATCAATTACTTTTCATTAATTGATGTTGGTTCCTAGCAAGATAATCGGGACATTCGCTCTCTATGAAAAAGTTAGCTCTTGCACTGATACTAATTCTCTCCCTTTACTCATGTAAAGAAGAAAGAATCATCGACACCTCACCCGCTGGAATCATTATTAATGAATGTATAGAAGCCCATGGTGGAATCGCCTTCGAAACCGCCTTATATGCCTTTGATTTTAGAAATAAATCCTACCTATTTGATTATGATCATGGATCCTACAGCTATGAAAGTATCTTCCGTCATGAAAAAGGAAATGTCATCAGAGATATACTTACCAATGATGGCGTCACGCGAAAGATAGACGGGAAGAATGTATCTCTTTCAGATGAAAAGATAAGTTCTTATTCCCAATCTGTTAATTCTGTTCATTACTTCGCCTTCCTTCCTTTCTTTTTAAAAGACGAAGCTGTTCGAAAAGAGCTCTTAGGAGAAGAAAGTATCAATGGTAAATCATACGATAAAATCCAAGTAACCTTCGGTGAGGAGAATGGTGGTAATGACCATGAAGACATTTACATCTATTGGGTGAATAAAGAAAGCAAGACCATGGACTACTTAGCGTATTCCTATACTAATCCTGATGATGTTGGTGTCCGGTTCAGGTCAGCTTATAATGCAAGAGTAGTAGAAGGAATCAGATTTCAAGACTACATCAATTATAAGCATGATCCCGAAACTCCAGTAGCCAACTTAGCCGCTTTATATCAAGACGGTAGCTTGAAAGAGTTATCCAGAATTGAGTTGAGCAATATAAGAGCTCTTAAAAGAATAGAAGAATAAGTCTGTTGGAAGAAAAAGAACAAAAACCTAAAGCCGGTATGCACAATATCGACATGTCATTCATCGAGATGACACTTGATGTAATGAAGTATGTCATACATCGATTGACACATACAGAGAGTCATATCGGGAGCCCTAAGAAAGAAGAAGAGTTAAAACGCTTAGTTGGTGAAACGATTACAGAGAAAGGTATAGGCGGCGAGTATGCATTCTCTCTTTTTAAAGATATTCTCGTTCCTGCCTCTGTTCAGATTGACCATCCTAGACATCTAGCATTCGTTCCTGCAGCTCCTACACGAGCATCCATTATGTTTGATCTTGTAACCGCGGCATCCAGTATTCACGGGTCCTATTGGATGGAAGGGGCAGGCGGGATATTCTGTGAGATGGAAGCCATGAGATGGTTGGTTTCTATTACAGCGATGCCAGAAGGCTCTTTTGGCGTATTTACAAGTGGAGGAACCGCCGCAAATCTCTCCGCTCTAGTGGCTGCAAGAGCATATTGGCGAAATAAAGCTGCAGATAGAAAGCAAATGAAGGGATTGATGATTGCCTCCTCAGGAGCGCACTCTTCGATACAGTCCATGGCACAAGTCATGGATGTAGATCTCGTATTGGTTCCCAATGAAGATTCCTGTTCGACTCAGGAATTACAGGATTGTATAAATAGTCTTTCTAAAGAAGAAAGAGCTCGACTTTGTGCGATCATAGCGACTGCTGGTACTACAAATGCTGGTATTATTGATGACCTGAGCGGGATCGCTACTATCTGTAAAAAATTGGATATCTGGTATCATATAGACGCTGCCTATGGAGGTGGTGCGCTAGTCTCTAAGAAAGCAAGAGGATTGTTATCTGGTATAGAGAAAGCTGACAGTGTTACTATAGATCCCCATAAGTGGTTTTTTGCTCCTTATGATTGCGGAGCCGTACTCTATCGAGATATGGAGAAAGCAAAAAATGCACATGCTCAGATGGGTTCCTATCTGGAAATATTCAAAGATGAAGGAGCTCAAGGATTTAATCCCTCGGAGTATCAAATTCAACTTACAAGACGACTGAGAGGAATGCCTTTATGGTTTTCGCTGGCAATGCATGGTACTGATAGCTACGAGCGAGCTGTTGATCGAGGATTAGCATTAGCACAAACAGCTTCAAAACTAATTACTGATATGGATCATGTAGAGATGGTGCGTCCAGTTGGGCTGTCTTGTGTGTTATATCGACGTATCGGATGGAAACCCGAAAATTACACGGAGTGGACTTATCAGAATCACAAAACCGGATATGCTTTGGTGACACCAACTAAATGGACAGACCGTAAGGGCTCAGAAATGGTTGCTCGTTTCTGTTTTATAAACCCTGACACTAAAGAAGAAGATATTATCGGAATATTAGAAAGTATGCGTTAAGCAGCTCAAAATAGAAGCCTACTTAGATTCGACTTTCCCTTGCTTTGTTACATGACTCTTAGGAGGAATACTCGTGTGGTAATCGATTTCTACCCCGGCTTCTATGGTAACAAAATCAGAAATAAAAGAGCCTTGCCCTATTCATAACATCATCACCTAATCTCTGTCATAGCACCAATATCTACGGCTTCTCCTATCGTACATTATCCCCAATCGTACACTTGGCTGAGATATGCGAATGAAAACCTATTATGCCCTCACTACCGATTGTAGTCCTAGGCCTAAAGCACACTGCTGATCAAAAATCGTATGATCTCCTATCTTTATATGGTCCACACGTAATATCTTTTGATTTATACTTACTCGGTTTGTACCCAGTAATATGCCATCCGCCAAATAACACTTCTCTCCTATATCCGGTAATGGTAGATCTCTTATCCAACAATTAGGATATATCGTAAAATCCAAATTATACTTGTATCTAAATGTTCTAAAGAACAATTCTTTGAAGGAAGGTGTCGAGAGAATAATATTCATAAGTGTTGGATCATAGACAAAACACGAAGTTCTTTGGTGTATTCTAAACACCTTTGATAGACTTCATCACCTATTTTCGCTCCACTTTACCGGGCTCTATAATCTTTCCACATTTTTGAAATTCTTTCGAAAATTTAAGCTCTGTGAGGTGACTGATAATTCGTTCAGGTGATGGTTGATCGATTCTACTCATTTGGTGATTTACTTTGGTGACAGATGCATTCTCAATGTATTCTTTTGAAAAGAGATAACAAAGTAAAAAGAAGGCATTACTTTCTTCAATTCTAATTTCTTTTAATACTTTTAGTTTATGCTCGTTAAGACATATGCAAGTGCCGTACAGGGGGTAGAAGCGCAGGTAATCACAGTCGAAGTTAATGCTGGTGGAATCGTAGGACCTAATAGTGGATTTTATCATTTGGTGGGATTACCAGATAATGCCGTGAAAGAAGGGTTTCAACGTATAGAAGCCGCTATTAAAAATATCGGCTTACAAATGAAACGGTTGAAACTGACGATCAACCTTGCGCCTGCTGATATCCGTAAGGAAGGTTCTGCTTATGATTTGCCCATTGCGCTTGGGGTTTTAGGCGCTACGAAACAATTAGAGTCAGATAAGATGGGCGATTATCTCTTTATGGGAGAATTGGCACTCGATGGGAATCTGCGTCCTATAAAAGGAGCACTCCCTATCGCTATCGAAGCTCGAAAAAGGGGATTCAAGGGCTTTATACTTCCAAAGCAAAATGCCCGAGAAGCGGCAATCGTGAATGATCTTGAAGTCTATGGAATAGAGAATTTGCGTGAGGCAGTAGAATTCTTAGAAGGGAGTCGAGTGCTTGTCACAACGAAAGTTGATACACGTGCAGCTTTTGAAGAAGATCAAAATGTATATCCAGTAGATTTCTCAGATGTACAAGGACAAGAAAATATAAAGAGAGCTTTAGAAATAGCAGCTGCAGGTGGACATAATGCCATATTGATTGGCCCTCCAGGAGCAGGAAAAACCATGCTGGCTAAACGGCTACCAGGTATATTGCCACCGCTTTCTTTGCATGAAGCATTAGATGTGACAAAGATTCATTCTGTTTGTGGGCTTCTGGGTGAAAATGCTTCTCTTGTAGCAACTCGCCCTTTCAGATCTCCACATCATACCATTAGTGATGTAGCATTAGTCGGAGGAGGCTCGTATCCTAATCCAGGAGAAATTTCACTCGCTCATAATGGTGTGCTGTTTCTGGATGAACTTCCAGAATTCAAAAGATCTGCGCTCGAAGTTATGCGCCAACCCATGGAAGATCGGAAAGTTACCATCTCAAGAGCCCGTGTTACACTAGATTATCCTTCTTCCTTTATGCTTGTGGCTTCCATGAATCCATGTCCGTGTGGTTACTACAATCATCCTGAGAAAGATTGTGTCTGTGGACCCGGCATCGTCAAGAAATATCTCTCCAAAATATCTGGGCCATTATTGGATCGAATAGACTTACATGTAGAAGTAACGCCCGTATCTTATGAAGAGCTAAGTGCTACCGAACATAAATCTGAGAGTAGTGCAGATATTCGAATACGGGTAAAAAAAGCCCGAGATATCCAAGAGAAAAGATTTGCGGATTACAAGGATATAAATGCCAATGCTCAGATGCCCAGTCGAATGGTACGCGAAGTATGCGCACTCGATAAGGCAAGTCAAATGCTGCTCAAAACAGCCATGACGAGACTTAAGCTCTCCGCTCGTGCTTATGACCGCATTCTCAAAGTCTCAAGGACAAGTGCTGATCTTGCAGGAAGTGAATCTATCAAGATGGAACATTTAGCAGAAGCCATCCAATATCGTAGTCTGGATAGAGAAGGTTGGGCTGGATAATTCTGGAATTGCTCCATTCTAAGTATATTTCTAAGCTGGATAAATTAAACCTCATCGCATAGTATGCGATGATCTGTAGCCCATTGAAATTAAGGGTAAGCATCACTTAATATGGGGATATCTTCTTTTAAAAAACACTTCTGAAAAGTCAATAAGGGTGATAATTCTTTCAGAAACATATTCAATACTTTTATATATGAATTATTGTATATACCTTGGGCCTTAATTGGTAGGGATATATAGATTATGTATCTTTTTAATCCATTAAAATATGGATAGTAGTCTAAAGACGTAGTTTTCTTATTTTTAGACCTTAGTCGAAAGAGCCTGAGTTTGGTAGCAAACTTGGGCTTTTTAATTTTTAGGTCTTAACGCTAGCACAATCCCACAGCTTCACATAGTAAGGGATCAAGATGAAAAGTTAGGGGGAGTATAGAATACTATGATAAAAGTTGTTTGCTTAGGGGAATGGACAAACAACTACTACAAGCATTTTTCCCAGCGGGGTTATTAGATTATTTTGAGGTAGTAT
>JBLIDB010000118.1:0-14831 GCA_047634015.1 Saprospiraceae bacterium | reverse complement strand
CTCTTTGAATACCCCTCAGCAAACTCCTTGTAATTTATTCGCATCTTTATCTTTTGACACAAAGGTCATGAGGCTATCCGTTTTATGCAAGTTGGGGTAGCTCGGACGGATACCACTGGCAGATAAAAGTTCTCAGTATGTCTCTGAGGTGAAATTTTTATTTGAACCTGAAATCAATATCCCAGCTACATGGAAAACGAAGCGTGGAAGCTTTAATCTATCAAGAAAGCGAAGAAAAAGAATATTAGGTAAGAGACGAGTAATTTTGGCCAGGGGTATAGTTGCTCGTTTAAATGGAAATGTGTTTCTTAGTGAACTTAAGACTACTTCAGTCATTTTCAATAAGGAGAAAGACTTATTGATCAACCATATCAAAAGGAAACTACCAGAACTCAATAGAAAGACTAAAAAAACACCAATAGATTCTTCAACGATAATGATGATGGATATTCTACGGGAGAGTGGTCAAATCCTAAATAAAAAAAACAAGTACTCTGGAATCAAGACTTCCGAAGATGGTAGTATTATTTCTTTGCACATCAGCCTTCCCGATTATAATTTGACCAAGATAGTAGCGGAAACATTTTCGACTAAAATTTTACAAGCTTATGCTCGGCAAAATTTAGAAGTAAAAGTAAAGGAATATGGAAAGAAAGTTAATGAACTAAAGTTGAAATTTGAGGAAAGGAGAATAGGATATTTTCGTTTATTTGACCAAAGAAGAAATATTTATAGTGGGGTAGATAAAGTCAGAATAAAATCTGAAAATCGAAAGATTATTGCGCTTTATAGTGAGCTCAACATGTATGAAGAGTTGTATAGACATAATGTGAAGGAAGATAAATAGGAAAGGCGCAACACCTTGACGAAATTGAATAATTATACGAATGTCACGGAAATTAAAAGCAACCCATTAAAACAGATTTTGTTTGTAGGAGTTGTAGTGCTCTTTATGATGATGTTAATTGTTACTTGTGTTCTTTTTTATAAGGACGCAATGAGGGCCTCTTAATCTATAAATGGAGATTCAAAAGGCCGAAAAAAATGTAAGACGAGCTTTTTTATTTCGTAATACTCTTCGTTTGATAGGCAAGGAGTGTTCAGGTTAATCCATCGATGGATCTATCTTCTTATTTACTGTTGTAGCGATAGATAAGAGTGGATATAAAAAGTTAAACTGGGTGGAATTTAGAGAGGCCGTAGACTCTCTTGTTAAGTCATCTTAGAGTTTTGTATTCATCAGATGTTATGCGATAGATAAGATGTTCACATAAAGGATCTTCAGCTGGCAAATTAGGATGCAAGAATGTGCCTTCAAATCTCATTCCTAACTTTTGCATTACACGTTCAGACCCTTGATTTGTGGTTGAAGTCCAGGAATAAATCTGAGAAAGTAGAAGTTTGCCCATTCCATATTTTAAGACTTCCTTTGCCCCTTCAGTTGCCAGCCCTTTGCCCCAATAGTCGAACATTAACCGCCATCCGATTTCTACGCAGGGAGTGTAGTGATTCGTAAATCTGGGATGACTTAGACCTATGAATCCCAGACATTCATTATTTTCTTTGTATACAGCAGCCCATAATCCATATCCCTATTCTTCGAAATGCGCGATGATGCGCAACATCATCTGCTTCGTCTGTTCTGGGGACATTGTGGCGGGGAAGTATTCCATTACCTCGGGATCTTGATTGAGCAGAATCATATCTGCTATATCAGATTCTCTCCAAGGTCGGAGCAACAACCTTGGTGTTTCTAATTGATTTAATGATTTCAAACGGAGGGAGACTTACTTTTTGAATTCCTGAATGGTCTTTTCAATTATATCACAGCATATATGCAGTTCATCTTCCGTCATCACGAGTGGCGGAGCAAATCTTATAATGTTTCCGTGTGTAGGTTTGGCAAGTAATCCGTTACTCTTGAGAGCTACACAGATATCCCAAGCAGTAGAACTTTCAGGAGTGTCGTTTATTAGGATTGCATTCAATAGTCCACGACCTCTTACGGCATTTACTAGAGCGTATTTATCCGCTACATTTTTCATTCTTTCTCGAAAAAGAATTCCAAGTCTTCTGGCATTTTGTGCTAATTGTTCATCTTTTACGATTTCCAGGGCCTCCATAGCTACTGCACACGCAAGAGGATTGCCACCATAGGTACTACCATGCTGTCCTGGTTTAATCACATCCATTACACTATTATCTGCTAAGACAGCTGAGACAGGATACATACCACCAGATAGTGCTTTTCCGAGTATTAATATATCAGGTCTTGTATAAGTAGCTTGTCGCTCACAATGTCCCTGGCAGGTGCAATCTCCGCATATAGCTAACAATGCACCGGTACGAGCGATACCTGTTTGAATCTCATCAGCTATGAATAGAACGTTATGCGATTTGCATAGGGCGGCAGCTTCAGAGATGAAGTTTTCATCAGGAACGTAAACGCCTGCTTCTCCTTGAATGGGCTCAACTAAAAAACCCGCAATTGTGCCCGCCTCTTTATCCAGAATATCTTTTAGAGAATTGATATCATTATATGGAATGGCCTCGAACCCTGGAGTATATGGCCCAAAATGACCCTTGGCATCCGGATCACTTGAGAATGAGATGATGGTTACAGTTCTACCATGGAAGTTTTGTCCACATACGACTATTTTTGCCTCTCCGTTTGGAATCCCTTTTACTTCATAGCCCCATTTACGACATAATTTTATAGCGGTTTCGACACCTTCAGCTCCGCTATTCATAGGAAGTACTTTATCAAAGTTGAAGTACTCGGTGATATACTTTTCAAAAATCCCAAGTTTGTCACTATGAAATGCTCTTGAAGTGAGCGATAGTTGAGTAGCCTGGGTGGTTAAAGCTTGCACTAATCTTGGATGACTGTGTCCTTGATTGATAGCAGAATAAGCTGAGAGGAAATCAAAGTATTTTTCTCCTTCTACATCCCAAACATAGATTCCTTTTCCTTTTGACAGGACAACAGGAAGTGGATGGTAATTATGAGCTCCATACTGATTTTCATATGCTATTAAATCTGAGGAACTTAGGGCTGTTGAAACTGATTCTGGCATTATGACTTGCTTTTAACTGAGTTAAAGTCAAAATTGGACATTTTATAAGTAATAAAGAAATGATTTCTAATTCATATCGAAATGAAAGCAGAACTCTGTCACATTGATGTAATTTTGCACCTATGTCTGATACGAATAAGGAGATAATAAGCGAAGAAGACCTTCATGTTCATCATCACATTACTGTTGATGGTAAGCAGGAGCCTATGCGTATAGATAAATTCTTGCTGGGTAAACTGGAAAAGATTTCTCGTAATAGGATACAGCGTGGGATTCAACGAGATGCGGTATTAGTAAATGACAAGCCAGTAAAAAGTAATTATAAGATCAGGCCTCATGACGATATTAAAATCCTTTTGTCAGGGGAGCCAAGTGGTCCGCATAAGGTATTACCTGAGGACATACCGCTTGAGATCGTTTATGAAGATGATGCGATTCTCATAATTAATAAACCCTACAATCTTGTTGTGCATCCTGGAGTAGGAAATTTCACAGGAACTTTAGTCAATGCACTCGCGCATCACTATCAAGAACATATTCTTCCATTACTTCCTAATAATAGCCCAGATCGACCTGGATTAGTACACAGGCTTGATAAGGATACTACTGGCCTTATGGTCATTGCGAAAACAGAACAAGCAATGACACACTTAGCGAAGCAGTTTTTCGATCACAGTATTGAGCGAAGCTATCAGGCATTAGTTTGGGGAGGCTGGGAAGAAACAGAGGGAACGATTGATGCTAATATCGGTCGACATCCAACAGATAGATTACAACAGTTTGTTTTTAAAGACAGAGAGCAGGGAAAGAGAGCTGTAACGCATTATAAGGTCCTTCGTGACTATTATTACGTCTCTCTAGTAGAGTGCAAATTAGAAACGGGAAGAACGCATCAGATTAGGGTGCATATGGCTTCTCTGGGTCACCCTGTCTTTAGTGATTCGAGATATGCTGGTGATAGAATAAGAAAAGGAACAATCTATTCTAAGTATAAGCAGTTTGTACAGAACTGTTTTAATATCTGTCCGAGACAAGCACTTCATGCTAAGAGTTTAGGCTTCATTCATCCGGTAACAGAAAAACGGGTTTATTTTGAAAATGAACTTCCAGATGATATCCAAACGTTAATAAACAAATGGGAAGGATATTTCAATTCGCGGCCAAAGGATATTTAGAACTCTCCAGTACTGAGCATTACAAGAGTGCAAGCCTCAATTGCTTCGATATTTTCTTTTTCTAACGCAGGATACCAATCTGGATTTTCTGTGCCAGGGTTAAAAATAAGGCGTCTGGGCTTCAAAGCTATTATGTACTCCTTATAGCAATCTTGATTTTTAGGACTTAGATACAATGTAACAGTATCTACATCCTCTCGAGATTCTAATTCTTTTTTAATTTCCACATCGAGAACCTGTCCTTCTCTTCTACCTATCGCAATTGTCTCTTTGTCAGATCCTCTCAGTCTATGAATAGCGATATTAGAATATCTTGCTGGATTCTCGGAAGCTCCAATTACGAGGTTTTTAGATTTAATTATTTCATTAATCTTCATCCAATATCATTTCGATTCTTGCAATTAGATCCGTTAGATGTGCTTTATTCATTATATCACTTGATCCTCCGACTTTTAAAGTCGCACGAATTTTTATGTCATTCAGAGCATATCGAGCTAATGCTTTCATATCTGAACCATCAAAATTCGCATCTGAATTATTCAATATAGATTTGTATTGATTGATAACTGCACGATGCAAGTTCCTACGATAGGCATCAATAGTATTTCCATTTGATAATTCATTAAAAGCAGTGGTATTCAAATCATTAAATAGCGCAGCTGGACTGTAAGCTTCAGAACCATTAAGGGTGAGGTTATCATTCATTCTAAGCAGCCGATCACTAATGAATAATATTCTTAGGGTTCGTTCTTGTAAATCTTGAATTCGCTGTAGATTCCCACTTGGTTCCTTTCTGGAAAGCAAGTGGGAATCTACAAGCCATGAAGGAGTACTAAATATATGGGTATTTAGAAAATCAAATGCTCGCTTTTGCTTATCCTTGGATGCATGAACATAGACTTCTCCACCTTGGTCATGAGTTTTAAAGTCTTCTTTTATACCACCGATATTGGCCGTTACATGGCCTAAGTATCTGTTGAATTGGCCATATACTTGATCATACAATTCATTTTGCTCATCATAGAATTCACCATCATTCTCCGCCCACTCACTGATTTGAGGTACGATTCTTTTAAGATTCTGGATTCCATATTCACTGGCGATCATACTGTCATCTCCGAGGTCTTCCGTCTGAGCGGTGTGATCAAGAGGTAAGCCTCGTTGTCTGCCGTATCTATAAATAGGATTAGATTCTTTCGCCGTAACCCACTCATTCAGTGTTTGCTTTTCTGCATCTGCATCCGTAGCATTTGGAATGATTCTGTAGCCATATTCGATTGACCATTTATCATATTCTCCTATGCGAGGATATAATTGTGTTACGCCATCTCCCGGTTGCGCGATGTAATTAAACCTTGCATAATCCATGATTGAGGGAGCAGTACCGTGATTATCCGTAAATGATTTACTCCTTAAAGAATCTGTAGAAAAAGCAACACTGGAACCCATATTATGAGGTAAGCCCAAAGTGTGACCAACTTCATGAGCGGCTACAAATCTTATCATTTCGCCCATTATTTTATCAGTAACTTTTACGCGTTGGGCATTCTTATTAATTGCTGCCGTTTGAACGAAGTACCAGTTTCTCAGCAGCTTCTGGATATTGTGATACCAAATTATGTCACTTTCTAAAATCTCACCTGTTCTGGGATCATGTACATGAGGGCCCATAGCATTCTGGATTTCAGTAGAAACGTATCTCAACACGGAGTATCGAGCGTCTTCAGGACTGAATTCCGGATCTTCTTCAGCGCTTGGTGCCTCTTTTCCAATGATGGCGTTTTTAAAGCCAGCTCTCTCAAATGCTTCTTGCCAATCGTCAATCCCTGCTTTTATATAAGGAACCCATTTTGTGGGCGTAGCGGGGTCTATATAATAGACTATAGGCTTCTTTGGCTCGACCAATTCTCCTCTTTTATAAGCATCCATATCCACTGGATCTAAGCGCCATCTTGTTATATATCTATTGGTATGGGTCTTATGTTGATCACTACTGTAGTCCGTTTGACGTAGAGAAAAGTAGCCTACTCTTGGATCGTAATGACGCGGTTGCCACGGATCTTCTGGTAATACCAGAAAAGATTGATTCATTTCTACCGACAATGTTTGTGTTATCTGATTGTCAGGCACCTTTTCATTTGCATTATAAGTTAGAATGTGTTTTACTTCAACATTGTTGGGGTAGGCTTTAATGCTTGTTATAAAACTTCGTGATTTGTCTACACCTCGGATGCCGAAGTTTTTCTCCTGACGTGGAAATACGGCTCCAAGCATATCTACATTGGTGTTGAATAGAGGGTCAATTTGAATAACAGTAGAAGTGGAATCTGGAGAGATAGTTGCGATTTTGAAAGCCATAATTATAGGCTCGAAGTTGTTGTTTTTTACAGATTGATATATAGGAGTGTTTTCATCTGCGACACTATTGTAAGATACGGATCTTAACAATATTTTATTATCAAGTCGTTGCCACCGTATTACTTGTTGCGGACGAGATTTAACACCCGCACCTCCAAAATTTAAATTTTTAACGAAGCCTGCAATTCGAGAAACTACGAGAATCTCTTTTTCTAAAATAGAGTCAGGGATTTCAAAGTAATGTTTATCATCCACCTTGTGTGTATGCCATATACCATCATCTGATACAGCATCTTCTGTAATGATTTCTTCGTATTTTTTTAGTTTGCCTTTCTTTTCCTTTTTCTCCGGTTCAACTTTTTCTATTTCCTTCTTTTTCTTTTTGAAAATTTGAGCGTTAGAATGTGATGGCATTACTACAGAAAGTAGAAGGACAAGACAAATGCAGATTGATAGTTTTTTATTAAGATGCATCTTGAAATTTGGATATTGGGAGTTAAAGAAAAGTATTTCGCTACTCAAATTGATAAATAGTAATTGTTACTTGTTAGGCTTCTTGTGGGGATGTCCGTTTTTCTGTATGGTCAACTGTTCGGCATGATCAAGCACTTTTTGAGTTTGCTTACTCCTGAATTCTATTAATTTACTAGCCACTTCAGGGTCTGATGTGCCAAGTATAGAGCTTGCTAAGATCGCCGCATTTTTAGCCCCATTAAGAGCAACAGTGGCGACGGGAATACCATTGGGCATTTGTAAAATACTTAATATAGAATCCCACCCATCTATAGAATTAGAAGATTTAACAGGAACACCAATAACGGGTAAGTGCGTCATCGATGCCACCATACCAGGTAGATGAGCGGCACCTCCAGCTCCAGCAATGATTACTTTTAACCCGCGCTCTGCGGCGGCCTCAGCGAAAGCCACCATTCTCTTAGGCGTTCTATGTGCGGAGACAATAGTGAGTTCGTAAGGGATGTTCAATTTTTCTAAGAATTCAGCAGCTTGGGACATAACAGAGAGATCAGATTGACTTCCCATAATTATACTTACGACAGGACTTGTATTGGTCATGTTATGATAAATTACTTCTTTGCTATAACGCGTAAGGTTTTTTGAATGTTATTATATTTTTCAATGAGCTCCTGAGGATCTTCACTAAGAATGTTGATATGTCCCATCTTTCGAAATGGCTTCGTTGATGTTTTACCATATATATGCAAATGAACGCCATCTAAGGATTCAACTTCTTCGACTCCTTCATAGACGACGGGACCCGTATACCCTTCAGCGCCTAAGACATTCATAAGAAGGGAAGGAGCTCGTGTTTTTGTTTCACCAAGCGGCATTCCGGAGATAGCCCTTATTTGATTCTCATATTGAGAAGTACTCGAAGCCTCAATAGTATGATGGCCACTATTATGCGGTCTTGGAGCCACTTCATTAATGAGTATTTCTCCACTTTTAGTAAGAAAGAGCTCAATAGCGAGTAATCCTACGATTCCAAAAGCTTTTGTGGTGCGCATGGCAATTTCCTGTACGTCATGGAGAACCGCTTTTGAGATAGAAGCTGGTGCCAATTGGTACAATAAAATATTCATTTCTGGATGAAATACCATCTCCACGGGATCGTACATGACAATATTCCCATTTATGTCAGTACAAGTAATAACTGCTAATTCTTTTTCAATATCAATACACGTTTCAGAAATGAAATTGTAGGGGAAGGCTTTGTCAAGATCTGCTTCAGATCGCAGAATCTGAACACCTCTGCCATCATAACCATCTTTACGCATTTTCTGGACGATCGGAAATTCTACCTTCTTACCGTCTAAGTCAAAGACTAAGGAGGAGATATTGTCATATATCTTAAAATCTGAAGTAGGAAGATTGTTGTCGTTATAAAACTGTTTCTGCAATCCTTTATCCTGAATTATTTCAACAATCTCCGGTTGTGGAAAAACCTTTATTCCTTCTTCGCTTAATTGTTTCAGCGCGGCGACATTAACCCTTTCAATTTCAATAGAAATAACTTCGTGAGCTTGACCAAATTTGAGAACATCCTTTTCGTCAGTAATATCACCAATTGAATAATTATCTGTAACTGCGGATACTGGCCCTTCCTTTATATTATCTAAGAAGTGTAGATCTATATCATATTGAATTCCAGCTTTATAGAGCATCATCCCCAATTGTCCTCCCCCTAAAATCCCTATAGATTTGTTCATTTCCCTATCTTCATACTCACATTAATATTAAGAAATGGCTAAAGTAATTATAAAGTCCGGTTCTGTCATAAATAGAGGGCAGACTATAACGCAAGATATTCTGGTTGTAGATGATAGAATAGAGCGAATAGATAGGGATATAAGTCACCCTACAGCAAGCGTATTAGATGCAAATGAAAAATGGGTTATTCCTGGTATTATTGACGATCAAGTTCATTTTAGGGAGCCTGGATTGACTTATAAGGCGGATATACACAGTGAATCCCGCGCGGCATTGGCAGGAGGTGTCACATCCTTTATGGAAATGCCAAATACAAAACCAGCAGCAGCTACTCAGGAATTACTTGAAAACAAATATCAGATCGCTCAATCCTCATCAATAGTCAATTATTCCTTCTTTATGGGGGCTACAAATGAGAACCTTGAAGAAGTATTAAAGACAGATGCAAGAAATGTTTGTGGGGTGAAAGTATTTATGGGGAGCAGCACAGGCAATATGCTTGTTGATGATGAGACTGTTTTAGATGGGATATTTAGTCGCGTAGAAATGCTTATTGCTACGCATTGTGAAGACGAAGCCACTATCCGTAAAAATGTTGAAAAATATAAAGACTTTACGGACCTAAATGCTACCTATCATCCCATTATACGGAGTCGTGAAGGATGTTATAAATCAAGTAGTCTGGCAGTGGGCTTAGCGAAGAAACATGGAACACGATTACATGTATTACATATCTCCACCAAAGAAGAACTATCACTTTTTGAGATAGGGCATGTTACCGATAAAAAGATCACAGCAGAGGCCTGTGTGCATCATTTGTTTTTTGACAGTTCTTTTTATCCAACATTGGGAAATGACATTAAATGTAATCCTGCGATAAAAGATGACTCGGATCGAGATGCGATACTCCAGGCAGTCATAGATGATAGAATAGATGTAATAGCTACAGATCACGCACCACATACACGAGCGGAAAAAGATAAACCTTATAACAGTGCCCCTAGTGGATTGCCTTTGATTCAGCATCCATTGATCCTGATGATGGATCATTATCATAAAGGAAGAATTAGTCCTGAAATAATCGTTAAAAAAATGTGCCATGCTCCAGCGGACCTCTTTAGAATAGAAGAACGGGGCTATTTAGACGAGGGAATGTATGCCGACATAGTTGTTGTAGATCCTAATAAATCACAAACTATTCGCAATGAAGATATGCTCTACAAATGTGGATGGACGCCATTAGATGGGATGACATTCAAAGGTAGCATTGATAAGGTAATGGTTAATGGCTCTCTGAAATATGCTGATGGTAAGGTCTATGAAATCAATTCCGGCAAAAGACTCACTTTTAGAAACTGATTTTGGTTCCTTGGTTGTTTAGTTGCTCTTTGAGACTGATCATTTTTAGAGCAGCGTGAGCCGATTCTAATCCCTTATCTCCATGAGAGCCTCCCGCTCTTTCAAGCGCTTGTTCTTTAGTATTGGTAGTAAGGACCCCAAATATCACCGGCTTATTACTGATAAGTCCTATCTGCGATATAGCTCGTGCTGTTGTATGATTGATATAATCGTCATGTTTAGTAGCTCCTTGAATTACACACCCAAGGCAAATAACAGCATCTGGTTTATGGATACTATTAAGCATAAGCTTGGCACCCATAGGAAGCTCGTAAGATCCAGGAACAGTATAAGAAAGGATATGATCAGTTGTGATCCCTAATTCAAGTAAAGCGCTCTTGCAACTCTCTTCTAAGCGACTTACTATGTCCTCATTCCATTCAGTTCGGATGATTCCAATCGTTAACTTTTCGATAGCCTCAATGGGATATTCTTCCAGACTATACAATCTGTAATCTGGTGTTGCCATAATATTAATTCGCTACTAAGTATTTATCTATATCCTGTGCCTCTGCAGACTGAGGAAATTCCTTCTTTATTCTCTTAAAAGCTGCAGTTGCAGATGCCGTATCCCCTTGATGACGATATAATAATCCTAACTTATTTAGATAGTAAGGTGTCAATAACGCATTAGGAGTATTTTGGGTAGCTTTTTTATAGGAAGATAATGCACTGCTGAAGTCCTGTAATTCTGAATGAGCATCTCCCAATGCGCCATATTTCGTAATTGAAGTGACCCTTCCTGTTGAGCTATGACTCTTGAGATAAGAAATCGCATCCTCAAATCTATTAAGATTCAAATAAGAAATTCCAGCATAGTATTTAGCAAGATTTGATGCTTTTGTACCGCCGTAATTATCGATTATATCGAGTAGACCGTCATATCCTCCACCAGGACTCTCTAACGCCAATGCAAATGAATCTCTTTGGAACTGATATTCAGCCTTGAACATCTGATCCGTTGCTGTTTTTTCTAAAGGTGCTTGATATACCATTTTATAGGCCAAGAGTCCTCCTACTATTATTAGCAAACCAGCTACCACAGCGATAATCATGGTCTGGTTTCTCTCTATGAATGTCTGAGCTTGATCTGCAACTTGTGTTACGTCAACTAAGAGCTCATCTTCATTTTTATTCTTACGTCTATTCTTAGCCATTTTAAAAATTTGCGCAAAAATAATGTTTTTAACCGAATCCAGGACATATAACATTTTATTTAATGTAATGGATTGGAGAGGTTGCCCTATATTGATAGATTTGGGGGGATATTCTTTGCCTTAAAAGGCGCAACTAAAAAGGTAGAGTAGTTCTGAGGCTCAACATTTTAAATGAAAAAATAAATAGTTGTAGTGTGCTGTATTTCTAATGAAATTTTAATGAGTTACGAGGGTTTTAAGTAGTAACTTTGACTTCAAATTGATCTTAAGTTATGCAATTCAAAGTAACACCTACACAAAATTCAAGATTAAACAGTATAGACTTTACTAATTTACCCTTTGGTCAGATTTGTAGCGATCACATGTTTGTAATGGACTACGAAGATGGGAAGTGGAAGGATCCAGAAATAAAAGAAATAGAAACGTTCGATATCCATCCGGCCAATCTTGCACTTCATTATGGTCAATCTATTTTTGAAGGTATGAAAGCTGCGAAAGATACTGAGGGCAATCCGATGTTATTCCGAGTAGATCAGCATGCAAAAAGAATTAATGCTTCCGCAAGACGTATGTGTATGCCGGAGATTGCTGAGCGTTTATTTTGTGAAGCAATTCATGCTCTTGTCGATTTAGATAGGGGATGGATACCTCCCGGAGAAGGGAGTAGTCTATATATTAGGCCGTTTATGTTTGCTACGGATGAATTCATAGGTGTCCGACCGAGCAATAATTATCGGTTTGTGATTTTTACTTGTCCCGTAGGGCCTTATTATGATAAGGCTGTCAGTCTTATAGCTGAAGATACATTCGTTCGAGCTACTCCTGGAGGTGTTGGGGAAGCGAAGACTTCAGGGAATTATGCAGCAAGTCTTTTCCCCGCTCAAAAGGCTAATGAGAAAGGGTACGATCAAGTGATGTGGATGGATCCTTATGAATTCAAGTATATCCAAGAAGTAGGGACGATGAATATTTTCTTCGTTATGAATGATAAGGTGTACACCCCTAAACTTAATGGGGCCATCCTAAAAGGAATAACACGGGATTCTGTTATTGAGATATTGAAATCTCAAGGGAAGAAAGTCATTGAAAAGCCACTATCTATTAAGAAAGTGATAAAATCTTATAATCGAGGTGAGCTCCAAGAGGTTTTTGGAAGTGGCACCGCAGCAGTAATTTCCCCTGTGAATAAGGTGGCGGCAAGAGGAGTGGAGATGATATTGGATCCTGATAGTTATAAGATTGCACCTTATCTAAAGGCCCAAATAGAAGGAATTCGAAAAGGCACCATTAAGGATACTTTTGGTTGGACTGAGAAAGTCAAAGAAATTAATGCTGTAGCCGTATAATTGGATTTTGTGGGGAAGAGTTTACTGAAGATAAGAGCAGGGAAAGAGGCATTTGAGCACATCCAAAAAAATGGACTTAGCCCTTCCGACGTTGGAGCGGTAGTCGCGGCCGCTGGTGGACCGAAATGGTTCAATGCTTATGGGATCACGCGTTATGTCATAGGTGACTTTTTATCAAAGCAAGCAGGGGATGTTCATTTCCTTGGGGCATCAGTAGGATCATGGCAAATGACGGCGGCGCTTACAAGTAATCCGACAGCGGCAATAGATAGACTCCAATCAGCGTATGCTAATTACATTTATGAGAAGGAGCTAGATCCTTTAGAGATTTCAATTGCTTGTAAGCACTTTATTACTGAAATGATCGGGAGTGAAACCGAACATATTCTCAATCATTCATCTCGTCACTTACATGTAGTCACTGCCAGAGGGAAGGGGATACTAAGTAGTCGAAAAAAAAGCCTGCTTTATGCTGGTTTTGGCATGTCGTTTTTGGGCAATATTGGTTCTCGTACTTCCCTAAAGTATTCAGCAGAAAGGACTTTGTTTAGCACTTCTCCAACGACTCCATATAACACTCAAGTAGACGCACTTCCTACAATACAGCATTCACTTACAAAAGATAATATAGTTGCTGCATTGCAAGCAAGCGGAACGATTCCGTTTATGATGGATCAACATTACGGAGTTCCGGGAGGAAAAGCCGGTGCTTATTGGGATGGAGGAATGACGGACTATCATATTTCTCTCCCATATAATATGGATGGCTTCGTTCTTCATCCTCATTTTTATCCTTTTGTGTATCAAGGATGGTTTGATAAACTCCTTCCTTGGGATCGATATGCGACTAAGGAGTATATGTCAAAAGTTATCTTGCTATCCCCTTCTGATAGTTTTGTTGAGTCTCTTCCGCGAAAACGTATCGCAGAGATGAAGGACGCGCAGTTTTTTGGTTTTGAACAAGATAAGCGCGTGGCCTATTGGAATGAGATCTCTGAAAGAAGTTTGGAATTAGGGGAATCATTGAAAGAACTAATAGAGTCTGGTAATCTGATGGAAGTTGTAGAGCTGTATTAGATTAGGCCAACGAATATCTCATCTCCGAGAATTTATTCGAATGATATACTTTTGGTAAACAAAAATGCCCGACTCCAGTCAAGGAATCGAGCAGTCGTCATCATGAAAAAGGTATAATCTTAAGAATATTTCTAATCCTGCTGTAAGGAATAAAAAAATAAGCAAGTATTCAAATGTTTGAGACAAATATTGTTCAATATGTTGACAAATAAGTTGTATTGTTCCTGATACTTGAGATTTATGACTGATTTATATCATTTTGGCGAAATATAATAATTTTAACAGATCGGCTAAGAATAGTTGTTTTGGATGCCTTTTGAGTAAATATACCGTTACAGGTTCAAGGTATGTGAGTAATACTTTTATGGGGAATAACAAATATATCGTTTTTAGCCTTTCTGTAATTTGTATTATTCTAAGATCGCTAACCTTACTTTGAGTATAGAGAAAAGCGAGATTAGAAGATGCTTGCTTTAAGTCTAAGAGAAAGTTTTCATTTGTCTTTAAGCCAAGATGCAATAGGGGATTATCGATATGCAAAATGGTTTTACCAGCATTTTTAATTTGCTGTCCGAAAACAAGATCTTCATAGCCATAGCCAATAATACTTTCATCTAACCTTATATTATCTAAATGGGATTTTCGAATTAATAGGTTGTTTGTGTGCACATGATTGGCTGAGTGTAAGGTTCTCTTCTTGGCAGGAATGGCCTCCCGTTTTTTACCATATTCCCAATGAAGCATCTTATCGGAATTGGGTTGATCAATAGCGTAGGCTGTTCCTCCGCATAAAAAGGTCCATGTGGAATCTGAAGAATTTCGCAGATAGTTAGATATATACTCCGAAGAAATGATTTTATGATCAGAATCTATAAACAAGAGATACTCATAATGTGCTTTTGTTATAAGTCTATTACGAATAGACGACCGGCCTATGTTTTTCTTCAGAGCTTGATAATCTACATTTAGACTTGAAAGACCTTTTTTATTATGCTCTTTCACGTCATTCGACGA
>JBLIDB010000117.1:0-14980 GCA_047634015.1 Saprospiraceae bacterium | reverse complement strand
AAAAAAAGGTAGGATAATTTACTCCTTTTAGTGCAAAATAATTTGGTTTCGTCGCCTCTCGCTTTACATATTATTTCGTCGTTCATTATAGGACTTGACATATTAAGTTTTAATTGCGTTCAAAAATGTAAGTATTAAACTTCCTCACTTCGTTCCATATTTGCTTATGACTAGAATTTCCATCATTTACATTATAATAGTTTCAAATTCTATATGGAGTTGAGTTGAGTGACTAATCCTCCACAGCAACCCATTTGTAACGGATAGGTAAATAAGATTTCCTCCATCTTATTCCACCCAATCTTCGATCTCTTTGGCACCATATTTTGACTCACCCTTAACACTTAACCCCATAGGGGCTATATAATTTCTTCCCGCAACCAAATTCTTACATCAATTTGTTATTATTGCTTCTTTTGCTTGTGATTACGAGATGAATTTTTATTTAGCATGAGCAGGTAAAGTATTATTTACATTAATTGGAAACATTGAAATTACACAAGGAGTAAAAAAGAAAACCGCTCCAATATCAATACATGATTTTATCAATTTAACCATTTATACTTTTTTGTCTATGTGTAATTTATAGCTTTTAAAATTGATTGTTATTCCATATTTATTACTCATATCCAGAATAGCTAAAATTTCAAATAATTATAGAAATCAAGAGCTTTTTTTCACAGAATCGAATCTAAGTTCATAATTTCCACAGATAACACTCCAGGTCTCCCGTCCGCAATTGCTGCGCACATCCTTAAAGGTCACTTTCTAATAGATGGATTCAAAATAAAATAGCCCCAGATATTACTCCGAGGCCAAGTTTAAAATTGTTTGCACGCTGGTTAACACCCTATATATTAAGCAGCCTTCTTAGGCTCAGATTTTTTTAATTTCTTGCCCAATATGATATCCATTTTAGCTTTGGCTGCTGTCGCCTCTAAGAATCTTCTTGGTCTCATACCTACAGAATACGGGTTAAATGATGTTGCAAATCCTCTCATTGTAATTAATTTTAAAGAAATTAAATTCTTATTTTCAAGCTATTCTTTCTTGAAAACGAATAATCGTTTTTTATACTTTGATATTGAACAATCAGTCTATAATTAAAACAGTCTAACCGACGTAAATGTTCCAAAAAAGAGACTTTTGTCTAACTGTTTTTCACATTCCCATAGACGCTAATAATATGGAGGGGCTGTAGTCTCGTTTCCATCATACAAAATTTGGCATAGAAGATATATTACAGAGGTATCTTGTAGTTGTATCGTACAATTTGACATAATCATTCTTTTGGTTAGATGTCATCCATGGGTTAAAATCTAATATTCAGAAAGTCAGAGGGCGTAACCATTTGCTACCCAGATAGTAATTTCAGGAAGGGAAATCGGAATATGGCATCTTCTGGGTGCAGAAAACCTGATACTTCTGTGAATCTTTGGTTGTAAAAAACTAAGAACTTTTCTTGGACTATTTGAACCTAACAATGAAATAAGATATCTTGGCGAACTGCTGAGTAATGATGTCAAAGAACCATTAACATTGTGTTTGTTCACCCAAATATGCGCAGCCCTCTTTAAGCAAGAATTTGGTGTCTAAGAATGGGTATCGGGAATAGTTTTCTGTTCCGATTGTACATAAAATAAGCAGCGTGTTTGTCTCGGTTTAGTGAAGCTCGGGAATTGCGCAGACCAGAAAGAAGAAGACATGCTTCTCTGACTATATAGAGACTCTCTGGTGAGTGCCTCATATAAGAAGTTGTCAAATGACGAAGAATCAGGACAGATTGATTTAAATCACTTTCAGAGAAGATGAACCTATCCATTTGAACAGATAAAAGTCCAGAGCAATAGACAATAATAAACAGCTCACACTCAACAATAAGGAAAGTAATCTGCCCCCAAAACCAATCCCATAGATTCCATTGTAGCTATAGTATCTCTCCTTTCATCGGGTTTTGCTATTGCAATAATCACTTGCAGATTAGAGTAACTATCTATATCATCATCTGACTGCAAGAAAACCCCATATATATTATGGCCTATTTTCTTTGGATTATTACTCATCCATATAAATGGGGCGCTCTTTTTGAGTAATACTTTTGCTATTTCTTTACCCTTTTTACCTGCTCCCCAAAGAATCAAATTAGCATCTCTTTTTAGATCCTCGTTTAAAAAATACGACATCTTCAAAGTCAAAAATCTGTTGTCTTTATAATTGGGATCATTTCGACTGGCACGCGATGTATGATCTCTCCAATAGTGGAGCACTTCTTTTATCCCAGTTATTTTGAGCGTATGTTTTCTCATTCTGAAGCACAGGTCATAATCTTCTGGATATAATTCGCTCTCGAATCCACCAATCAATTCGAAATCAGAACGCTCCATCATCCAACATGGAGATGGCACGACACATTCTTTGTAGATCTCAGAAAAATTAGATTCATTGCCCGTTAGCTCATTGAGCCATGATGCATACTTTTTATAGCCCTCTCCTACTCCTTCTCCACTAAAATATGACACCCAACCGATAGCTACGAATCCTTTCCCTTTGGTTCTTAATCTTGAAGACATAAGCGAAAGTTTATCATCACTCATAAGGTCATCTGCATCCATTCGAGTGACATACGCTCCACTACTATTGCTATATGCTAATTGTAATGCTGGAATAATCCCATTTTTATTTTTTTCTAATTGTAAGACTTTAATCCTGCTATCAAGCAACGCGTATTCCTGCAATATAAAGAAGCTATTGTCCTCAGAATGATCATCAACCACTAATAATTCCCAATTAGCAAGAGATTGGAGTAATAAAGAATCTAAGCATTCACGGAGGTATTGAGATGCATTTTTAACCGGCATCACGATAGAGACCAATGCTGCTTCTGTCATAACCTATGTAAAACTACTTCTTGCTTCACCAAGAAGCTGAACCAATTTATTGATATTAGCCGAAGCCGTCATATGATTATTGATACATACCCGAATCGTATCAACACCATCGATGGGATATATGGAAAGCCAAGCTTCTCCAGTTTCCAAAATATAAGACACAATCTGCTGACTATTATTTCTCTCTCCTTTAGCTTGTTCATCAACGAAACATATCACTGGAAGTGGACTACTATTGATGATATTCCATCCCTTAGAGCTAATTGCGGATCTAAACTCTTCTCCAAGTATGATATAATTTTCCACAAGTGCTGCGATTCCATCCCATCCGTAAAACAGCACAGACATATATAGTTTCAACCCAATAAACCTTCTGGACCATTGTATCGAATGCATATACGGATCTATAACTTTCATTCCTTGGCTGTCACGAGGCATATAGTCTGCATGCATCCCGAACGTTTCTTCTAAAATGTCCGGAGTACTCGTTATAAATACACTGGCCGCCATAGGAACAGCCAACCATTTATGAATATCAAAGGTTATAGAATCAGCTTGTTCTATTCCTTTTAGATGAGATTTATAGTTTTCATTTAGAATAATTGCAGCGCCATAAGCGCCATCAACATGGAACCACAAATTCTGGTCTCTCGCGATGATTCCAATTTCCTCTAATTGGTCTATCGATCCTGGGCCAGTGGTTCCTGCTGTAGCAACTATCATAATCGGAGCACTCCCCTGCTCTATATCTTTTCTAATTTGAAGATCTAAGGCTTGTGGAATAATACGAAGATCATCGTCCGTCTTAATTGACACGACAGAATCATGCCCCAATCCCACTATTCGAGCTGCTCGTGCTATAGAATGATGAGCGTGTTCCGAACAATAAATTATAGGCCTTTTGGTAACCCCTAATAAGCCATTGCTTTTGAAATTCTCAACAGACTTAGTCACTGCACATAAGACCGCTGTCAGATTTGCTTCAGCGCCACCACTACAAAAAACGCCATCAGCGTTTTCAATTTGAAATCCAAATCTCTTAGCAAGCTCTTGAACTAGGTAATTCTCAATTTCTATAGCCAAAGGAGCATGACTCCATGCTGCCATCTGAGGATTCATTGTGGCTGTAATCAAGTCCGCTACAATTCCAGCGAAAGAAGAACGCGGGTTGAACAATCCAAAATAATCCGGGTGGCCTGTATGAACAGCAAACTGTTTCAATCCATTGATTACATCCTTCGCTCGATCTAAAGTGGACGCATCAGAATGTATATTACATTCAATCCATTCGATTACATTTTTTCTATCTAATTTCGGTGAGACCCTTAACTCTTCAGTATTCGTATAGAATGTCTCCAACTCACTCCATAATGAAGCAAGAAATAATATTCTTTCTTCTCGATTTAAATCTAAGTTGACCACATCTATTGGATTGAAGTTATTTAACGATATAACTTACCATCGTAGATCCGAGAAATGATAACAAGTACGATTCCTATAATCGCCGGTACTCCTTCTCCATCTTGAGCATAGTGATGTGCTCCGAATGCAAAAAAAGCATCAAAGAAGAATCCTGCATAAGCCCATTCTTTAAGCATTTTAGATTGCTTACTAAGTATAGCTACAATTCCTAAAACTTTAACAATTGCTAAGGGATAAACAACCCAAGCTGGAAATCCCAACTGTCCAAATACTTCAACAATCTGGTCATAGTTCAAGAAATACATACCTGCCGAAAATGCAAATAGCGCACACATAAGTCCTGTAGATACCCAATAGATGATTTTTTCTTGTGTCATGATTTATTGTAGTTATGAGAGAGGAAGTAAAGCATGAATTTACATAAGATTATTATCAATCATCTTCGAGATAAGGAGCAATTACGTCAGCCCATATTTTATAGCCTTTGGCATTCATATGCAGATTATCCCCAATAAAGAGATCTGGCATCACTTCTCCTTCATTATTGAGCATGGGCGTCCATACATCGATGAAGGTAACGTTGGACTTTAAAAGTGTCCAAAGTGAGAGTGCATAATTAAATTGTTCGTATTTGCCCCTCAATCCCCATCTCGCGACACTTGGCTTTGGTGAAATAAAATAGATTTTCGTGTCAGGCGAAACTTCCCAAATCTTCTCTACAAGATCCTTAGCTTCTTTTAATATATCCTGGCGAGGTTCCTCTGCACTTATATCATTATCTCCTTCATAAATAAAGACTTTCTCAGGTTTGTATTGAATAATTAATTGATCACTATAATAGAGCAAGTCGCTCATGTGTGATCCGCCAAATCCACGATTAATAATATTATACTCTGGAAAATCTGTTTGTAGACTTGCCCAAAGTCTAACACTGGAACTACCTGTAAAGACTATAATTTTATCTCGATGGATTGACTTGTCGTCTTCAGAAAACACCCTAATCTCTTTCTCAAATCTAAGTGGATCCTGTGCACTTATCGAATGGAGAAGAAAGAAGAATACAAGCGTGATTGAGAGGAGATTTAGGTTTATTTTTATCATCTATGAAAGATATGTTTTACAACCAAAATGAGCATTTATTGGCCTTCCTACAAATTCCTAATACTGAAGGAGTTTTTGAAGTAGTTTAAGACCCGAAGCTTAATTGACTTTTTATAAATAAGTAACCCTACATTCACAAGTAAGCAATATAGAGAATCATGCATCGAATTTACATAACGTTAATAATCAGTCTTACAGTGCTCTTTGGGGTACATGTTCGTGCCCAGAATGAGAGTATTTCCGATCTGGATAAATATATTGAAGAATCGAGAAAACTATACGAGGTTCCAGGTATGTCAGTGACCATCGTCCAAGAAGGCCGTACACTACTATCCAAAGGCTATGGCCACCTTGGAGTAAATCAAGCTCAGAAGGTCGATGAGGAAACGTTATTTGTAATGGCCTCTACAACAAAAGCTTTTACCGCTGCTGCCATGGCCATACTTGTGGATGAAGGGAAGGTGAAATGGTCAGATAAGGTAACAAAGTACTTGCCGACATTTAAATTATCAGAGCCCTACGTTACTAATGAAATAACTATTAAAGACCTCTTTACTCATAATTCTGGATTGTCGGGCACGGATCTATTATGGACGATGTGGGACTATTCTCCTGAAGAAATGATAGAACGCATAGCAGAGGCCCCTCTAAGATATAGTCTAAGGTCTGGCTATCGATATCAGAATGTCATGTATATGACTGCCGGGCTCGTCATTGAAAAAATAAGTGGTCAGAACTGGGAGGCGTTTATAGAACAAAAAATATTCGATCCACTTGGCATGACAAGAACTTACGGATTGCGTTCTCAAGCCTATATGGATACTAATAGAGTGCGGCCTCATGCCACAGTAGATGGCGATGTTATCGAAATTATTGACTCTGCTGCCGATAGTATAAATGCGGCTGGTTCCGCGTGGACATGTAGCAAGGATATCGCACGATGGATACAATTTATGGCCGATAGTGCACAAATAAATGGGCGACGTCTGATCTCAGAAGAAGGATATAGGATGATTACAAGTCCTCATATTATCATTCCTGAGGCTCAATTTTATTCATCTCAAGTATATACCAAGCCACATTTTAGAGCTTATGGCCTTGGGTGGTATATGCATGATTACCAAGGCGAGAAGGTGCTATTCCATTCGGGAAGCCTGAATGGTGCGGTGGCTATCGCAGGGCTCCTACCAGAACACAACATCGGTGTATACATTACGGCTAACTTAGGTGGTGCGGAGGTGCGCCATGCCTTGATGTATAAAATATTTGACGATTTATTAGGTCTTGAAAGTCGAGATTGGAGTCGGGACATCAAGCAATTATATGAGAATATTCGGACAGGGTCGATAGTAAGAAGGGCACTAAGACTTGGAAATCGAGAGAAAGAAGCCCCTCCGACGCATGCTTTGGAAGTATTTACAGGAATTTATAAGAATAAATTTTTAGGACAACTTACTATTGCACTTCACGAAGATGGATTGCGTATAACAACAAGATCAGATAGACATATTATACTTAGTCATTGGCATTATAATTCCTTCATGGGTATTGTTGAAGAATATAAAGAATTTGAAAAAGGAAGTTTATTTGATTTTGATATCAATGCATATGGCCAGCCCTCATTAGATCTTTATGGGTATGAGTTTGAGAAAGTAAATGATTAGAAAAATTGTTACAGCTTGATAATTAGTAATTCTACACGGCGATTTTGAATTCTATCTTCTTCTGACTCCTCTGGGTAAACAATTGGTGTCGTGGGCCCAAACCCTCTATAGCTTAATCTTTCGGCATCAATACCCTTTCTAATAAGGTAGTTATATATGTTGTTGGCTCTTGATATAGATAGATTGTTTTCCTTAGTATCAAGATTAAACCCATCGTTTCCATTCTTTTGCTGATCTGGGCAGCATACATGGCCTTGAATCTCTATTTCAAGATTCGGGTTTTCTAAAAGTACTTGTTCCAAATCCTTCAAATGAGGAATGGATTTCGGGAGAAGTATACTTCTTCCTGGATGGAAGTTCAATCCCTTAATTCTCAGAACATTACCTACTGAAAGGTTCGCAATCAGAATTGCTCCAGGAGCATATTCCTTCTCTATCCTAAGCGTCTGAAACGCCGTTTTTACTATTATATCCACTCTTCTATTACTAAGTAAATCCGTTGAGTTCTCCTGTTCACCCATAGCTTTTTGGTGAATCTTATTTACTTGGGCTGGAAATCTCTCCATGATATAATCTGCTACTGAATTTGCCCGACGTTCTGATAGTCTAAGGTTGTAAGCTACACTACCTCTATGATCCGCTAAGCCTATTAAATCAATACTTTGGATTAATCCTTTATCATAGAGCGCCAATAAAGAATCAATTTTTATTCGATTGATAGACCTGAGATTAGATCTATCTGTATCGAAAAAAACAGAAATACTATCTATTTGAGCATTCATCCACAAAGGAAGCAGCAAGACAATCAATACATATAGGTGCCTAATTCGACCAAGCATATGTTATGAACGTCGGTGACTACCTAAAATAGTGTGGCATGAAGCGTTAAAGTGAGGGGTATGTATATAAGAAAAGCCCTTTTAAGGAGGGCCATTCTTAAGGATTATCAATCCAATTTTAGTCTAAAATATACAGGGATGAAAAATCCCTTATTTTGTATCAATATATCATTGATGAGTTGCGATTTTTAACTTCTGGCGTAAATATACAATTCTTCACTAATCCACCATATTTTATTAATAGAAACATATTGGGGAAATAACTATTATATATTTCTCAATACGAAATTGGGTTATGTATAATTAGTGACAACCAAATCATCTTTTCTTATACTTCTTATAATGCGGCTTTTTCTCTGATTTTGCTGCTTGCAACAAGACTTTATTACCCTTAAACTTTACATCTTTAAAAGCTTTTAAAAGATCTTTTACCTGCGATGCATCTACGTCTACATAAGAAGAAGACCTATCGATATCAATTCTCCCGAGTTGAATACTCTTACCCCTTGTATTTTGATTTATCAGTGTAATTAACTCTCTTGGAAGCACTCTATCATTATGACCCAGATTAATACTAACTCGCGTAAATGGTCCCTTAGCATCTCTTGAGAAACCGCCTTTTCTATTATTCGAATCTCTATCTCTACGTCCTTTATTCTCTCGAACTTCGACATTGAGGTTCTCATTTCTCGCAATATTCTTTAACGTAGTGGCAAATTCACTACTAATCCATCTTTCGATTAGATCATCCTTAGTCATCCAACTCAACTTAGCTTTCACCTCTTCTAAGATAGGTCCTAAGTCTGATGGGTCTGCCACAACTGTTTCTTCGATTCTTGTAACCTCTGCAAATATGCGCTTCTTACTCACTTCTGCCTCAGAAGGAATGGTTCCTCTATCGATCTTAGCATCTATCTGTCGTTCCAAATGTCGAATGCGATACGCTTCCTTATCCCCAACAAGAATCAAAGATTCTCCTGATTTATTCGCCCGACCGGTTCTACCACTCCTATGCACATATGTCTCAAGGCTATCTGGTAGATTGAAGTTTATCACGTGTGTTAGATCACTAACATCAATACCTCGCGCTGCAACATCTGTCGCTACTAGTAACTTGACCTGTCCTGATCTAAATCTTTGCATTACTTGATCACGCTGAGCCTGTGATAGATCACCATGAATGGCATCGGAATTATAACCATCTGACCCTAATTTGATCGCGACTTCCTGCGTTTCACGCTTAGTACGACAAAAAACAATACCATATACATCTGGATGAAAATCTACAAGTCTCTTTAAAGCCTTATATCGATGACGCGGATTGATGGTATAATAGATGTGTTTAACATTCTTAGCAGACGCATTCTCTTGAGTTACAGAAATCTCAATTGGGTCTGACATATAAGTCTTGGAGATCTTCTTAATGTCTTTCGGCATTGTAGCGCTAAAAAGAATAGTTCTTTTCTGCTCAGGAGTAGTAGAAAGAATCTCTGTTAGACTCTCCTTAAATCCCATTGAAAGCATCTCATCAGCTTCATCCAGCACTAACCATTGGATTTTAGTAAGATTTAATCTACGACGGTTGATCAAATCCAAAGTTCTACCTGGAGTTCCTACTACTATGTTTACACCTTTCTGCAAAGATTTTATTTGAGCTCTTATATCCGAACCTCCATAGACTGCAAGTGTAGTTACTCCCTTTTTCTTCTTGGCGTATGTCTTAATATCCCGACAGATCTGAATACACAATTCTCTTGTAGGAGATAGAATAAGTGCTTGTGGAGCATCCATATCCTTATCCAACATCTGTATAATCGGAAGACTAAATGCTGCCGTCTTACCTGTACCTGTCTGAGCAATTCCTACGACATCCTTATTATTGGCAAGCATTGCTGGAATAGCACGTTCTTGAATTTCAGTAGGATGAACAAAATTCAGATCTTCTAATGCCTCGAGCAATGAGCTTTCTAAACCGAGATCTGTAAATGTGGTTTTCTTTGATTCCAAATCATTATTATTCGCATGAACTTCGCATTATATTATTACGAGCTCACTTGTGAAATTGCAATGAAGGAATTTAGAAATAATTAAGGGGCTTCGATGAAAAAGCTTATTCCTCTATCACAAAAAAGCCGCAAAGGTACAACTATAATAGACCTTTGTTGTGTCTGGAGTGCACGTATCTTAGAACTGAGTCACTTCTCTGTGTAAAGCTTGCGAAATATCCGCTATTAGGTCTTCCGGATTTTCAAGTCCTATGCTTAGCCGAAGTAGACCAATGTTAAGCCCCATGGCCCTAAATTTGTCAGGTGGCAATTCTTTCAAATAGCTGATGCTCGGCGAGTACACAAGACTTTTATGCCCTCCCCAGCTGACACCGAGCTTGAATAGCTCTAAGCGATTGACAAATCGTTTTACATCATCTAAGTCATCCGTATCTAATTCTAAGCTCAATAAGCCACTATAACCAGAAAGTTGCTTGGCTGCCAGCTCGTATTGCGGAAACGACTGAAGTCCCGGATAATGGACTGCTCTTATCCCCTCCTGTTTCTCCAACCATTGGGCAACCTCTATGGTGGAAGATTGATGTTGCTTCATACGCAATGTTAGCGTTCTCAAGCTCCTTAGTATCAGCCAAGCTTCAAATGGCGCCATCTTCGCTCCGAATAAAGCATGTTCATTATTGATAATAGAATCAATTTCTTCTTTCTTTCCTACGACTACTCCCGCAACAACATCGCTATGTCCACATAAATATTTTGATGCAGAATGACATTCCAGATCTATACCATAATCCAGCGGCTTTTGAAAAATAGGAGTTGCCCAGGTATTATCGATAATAGTCTTAATATTTCGAGATTTAGCCAAATTGGCTACTGCTTCCAGATCTTGAATATCGAATGTCATAGAGGCTGGACTCTCTAAATATATGAGGCGCGTAGTATCTAAAATAGCTTCCTCAAATTCATCGATGGAAGTCCCTTTTACATATGAAACTTTAATACCGCATTTCTTAGTGAGATATTGATTCAGGAAATTATTCGTGGGACCGTAAACATTGGTTACTGCTATGATATGATCTCCGACATTAATACAATGCATTATCGCTGCGGAAATCGCCCCCATCCCCGAAGCACATAGCTTGGCCCGCTCACCATGGCAGATCTCTGCGATTTTCTCCTCAGCCAAAGAGACCGTAGGATTGAGTATTCGTGAATAAATAAAATTATCTGCCGGCTTTTCGAATGCGATATCGATATCATCCCATGACTCAAAAGCATATAAGGAGTTCTGATAAATAGGTGGAACAATTGCACCGTGATGATCGTAATATGAATTACCGTCATGACATAAAGCGGTTTCATCATGAAGTTTCTTCTTCATTATTTGAGTTTTCAGAATTAGTAAAAACTGCAATACCCGTCGCAGCAAAAAAGAAAGCTATTACAATATTAGCCAGCGACATAAATTGCCATGGGGCATATTCTAACGATGTCACCCCTAAAGCTCCGGCCATAAATATTCCTGATGGTGTCCATGGAGCCAGATTCTCCATCATTGTACCAGCATCCTCTATAGATCTGCTGAGCACTCTGCGTGCGACACCCATTTGATCGTATTTCTTTTTAAAAGCTTCTCCAACTATAAAACTCGTCGCATACTGATTACTAGTAGTAAGATTAGTAAAAAGCACGGCCACAAGAGAAGCTAAGACGGTTTGGGATTTTGTCCTAAGAATTGACATTAATTTAGCGATACTTATCTCAATGGCGTTCATTACACCAAGTGTACCGATAAAGGCGAAGATTAGAATTGAAATAACGATCCCTTCTATTAAATTATAAAGCCCTCCCCTATTTAATATTGTAACTACATCAGATTGAATATCAATATCTGGATTCACCATTTCAATTGAGAACCCTTTATTAAAACTTTCGAATATCTGGTTAACAGTAAAATCTTGAATTACAAAGGCCAATATCATTGCCAACCAAGAGGCTGCTAATAACGTGAGGAATATGGATTTCCTCGTAATGGAACCCCAGATTACAACCACCAATGGAAGCAATAGCAAAATATTGAAATTAAAAATAGACTTTAAATCTGTCATCGTCTCTTCCACTCCTGCAAGCGTAACGCTTGTATCCAGAGCAGCACCTTGCATTGCTGGAGAGAGTAAGATGTAGAGCAACGAAGCTATAATGGCTGCTGGTCCTGTAGTATACATCATAGACTTAATATGATCCATAACAGGCACGTCAGTGGCTAGTGCTGCAATATTAGTGGTATCACTTAGTGGAGACATTTTGTCTCCAAAAAAAGAACCTCCGACTATAGCCGCTGCCGTGATCGAAAGATCCGCGCCATAGATCTGAGCGATGCCGATCATTACGACTCCGATCGTCCCAGCAGATCCCCAAGAAGTGCCCGTGAGCAATGAAAATATTATACAAATTAAAAAAGAGAAAATATAAATCCAATCACCATCTATTATTCCAATTCCAAAATAGATTAGCATCGGAATTATGCCAGAAACAATCCAACTGCCGATCAATACACCTACAGCAAATAGAATTAAGACAACTGGAATAGACTCCCCTATTTTTTGAACAATACTCTGCTCTATAACTTTCCAATCAAACTTAAGATATAGCAGATATAAACAATTAGAAAATAATGCCAGGAGAACCAATACCTCTACTGGTAATCTATCTCCACCGAAAAACACTGGATGAACAAACAAACCGTAAAGAAGTAATAAAAAGAAAAAGGCTATTGGCAAAAATGCTGTTCTAAAAGATACCATATGATCTTGTGTAGCGCTCATCTTAATCTATAGGTGTACTTAAAATCGAGTAAAGAGCTTGAACACCTTCTACATAATTCCCGAGCCTAATGTTTTCATTAGGACTATGTTGGTTATTATCTCTGTTAGCAGTAGGAACGACAACCGCTGGTACATCTAATGTTTGTATAAATGGAGCTATAGGTATTGAGCCACCCATTGTTCTTGTTCTTACGGGTTCCTTGTTAAAAGCATTTCTCATGGCCTTCGTCAACCAATTTCCAATTGGTGTATCAAATTCCGTTCTAAATGCTTGATACGACACGCTGCTGCTCATCCTGCATATCTTAGGATAAGTCAGGCGCTCCCGCTGAGTCGGTTTGTGGTCTATTATATGATAACCTTCGTTCTCAATATGTTCACGAAGTAGTTGCAACAGTCGTTCAGGATCACTTTCTACAACAAGTCGGATATCCATTTCTACTGTTGCCTTTGCCGGGACTATTGTTCGCGTTTCAGCCCCTACCCAACCTGAGAGCATTCCCTTAATATTTAGAGAAGGGTATTGCAAAGCCTTCTGGTAAGTATCCGCCACTTTATCCGCGCCTTTGAACCCTAATTTTGCTTGGATGACGGCTTCGTTGTCAGGTACTGCATTCAAGACAGCTAAGGTTTTTTCATCAAATGTAATACCATCATAAAATCCCTCAATAAGCACCCTCCCGTCTTCGTCTTTCATCGACGCAAGGAGTTGGGATAATCTTAGTGCCGGGTTAGGAGCATAATTCCCGTAATGCCCACTATGTTGTGGAAAAACAGGGCCGTAGACCGTCATTGTCACGCCAGCTATACCCCTCGCTCCGAAGGCAAGTGTCGGTTCGTTACTTATGTGTCTCGGACCATCATATATGACTAGCATGTCTGCGCTTAGCGTATCCTTATGCTGGATGACAGCACCTGCCAAACTTGGAGAACTCTTTTCTTCTTCGAAGTCTAATACGAGCTTAAGATTGTATGGTAGTTCTTTTCCCTCTTCATGTAGAATGTCTAAGGCCGTAATAAACATCATTAAGTTGTTCTTGGAATCTGAGGCTGAGCGAGCGAACATATACCAATCTGGGTTATAATTATCTATACTCAACTCCGACCAATCCATATCTACCCAACCTTCGCCTTCTACTGATTTTTTAAGGACCGCTTCATAAGGGTTGTCTTGATACCAGAATTGCGGATCAACGGATTGGCCATCTATATGAAAGTAAAATAATACTGTCGGCAAACCAGCTTCACCTATCTTCTGTGCAAAGAGAATCGGTCGCGTCTCTGTCTTCCATACCTTTATATTAAACCCTCTACTTGCGAGATTGACATCACACCACGCTAGGTTTTTCTGAATATCATCTAATTTCAACGCATCGTTGGGAATGGCTAAAAAGGTTCTAAAGTCTCCTATAGATTCAATAGCCCTGATTTGGATTCTGTCGGTATCGATTTCTGAATTCACCTGTGCCGTTGCAATTGAAGAAAGTAACACTGCAGCAACCATATAGAGCATTATGTTACGGAGGAAGGGCTTAACAATCTTCATAGGCTTCGTTTATGATCGTTAAGATATAAGAATTAGTGCAATCAAAAATATTACACAGGCCATAATGCTACTTCTCTATTGACGATAATCGATATATAAAGCATACAGGAGATCTTAGAAAAATAGCGCAATTGGAACGCAACGCTTTACTTATTTCTCCGTTCCAAATATTTTCTTGACATATTCAATGGTCTTAATTCATTTTTCTTTTGAATGAATGACCTTCCATTCTTATGAGGATATTCTTAAGAACTCTTATTGCATCATTTATATATGGACCTTTGTTAAGCATAACACATTCTGCCTGCGCGCCTTGGGCTGCGTCACTTATTTCAGCTCTTTTAGGCATTCCTGTTTGGGCAAGATTTTCAAGTACTTGAGTCGCCCAAATAACAGGAACATGGGCTGCCTCACATAACCATAATATTTGATTTTGAACTTCTGAAATTCGCTCAAATCCAATTTCTACAGCCAAATCACCCCTCGCTATCATCACTCCGATCTTATTTCTCTTCATACCCTCAAATAAAATCTCCGGCAAATTTTCAAATGCTTCCTTATTTTCAATCCTGGATTCAACTAATAAATGCAACGTGCACTTGATTGTCCAATATTTTCGCAAAAACTTCATTGGGTGTTTTGTACCCAAACCTCTTTCTTGGTCGGTTATTTAATTTGTTTTGAACTTCAAT
>JBLIDB010000116.1:0-15134 GCA_047634015.1 Saprospiraceae bacterium | reverse complement strand
TATTTTTAGTACTTATAGGGCTCTGAACAAATAATCTTATATAAATAAATTTGTACGCTTTCTTTCTAAATAAATTTAGAATCTTTCCAATCGTGTCAAATAACTTTCCCCAATATTTCTAAAGGGACCGCAAAGATACACTCACTTAAAGGATATAGCCAAGCTTTTCTGTAACTTTTTTTTAACCGCATTTCTATATCTATACTATATCACAGTTATATGTTGTTTTTTTGACATTCATCTATTGAAATGCCAAATATGCTAACACATAACAATAAATAGCCTTTATGCTTTGATTCTTAATTAAACTAAATAGCACGCAATTGATACTTCAAAGCACTTGTGCTAAGCAATAAAAGTTTGCGAGAATCGCCAACTCTTATTCTTTGTTCTCTTACTTCCGCTGCGGAACACTTTTGGATCTTTTTTAATAGCTTTGTATAGTACTTGTAGGCAACATATACTCCAAGCTTCGCCCCTTGTGGTAAATTCTTAATTCCCATGAGGGCTTTATCAAATTCTACCTGAATCTCTTCTTCTATCTTTATCTTCTCGAAACAGTCAAATGAGTTGAAATCTAACTCAGGGAAATACACTCGTCCCCTTTCGTGATAATCGCTACTAATATCTCGGAGAAAATTGATCTTTTGAAATGCTGAGCCTAATTGCTTAGCTGCTGGACTTAATGTATCATACTCGACATTATTACCTTTGACGAATACCTTCAGGCACATCAATCCTATAACTTCGGCGGAACCATATATATACTTCTCATATTGCTCCCGATCAAAGGTTGTTTTATATAGGTCCATATCCATGCTATCTAAGAAAGCCTTAATGAGGTCTATATCTATATTATATTCTAATACGGTTCTTTGGAAAGCATGAAGGATAGGATTTAGGCTCAGCCCCCGTTCTATAGCTAACATTGTAGCCTGTCTGAATTCCTTCGAAAGTAATTCCTTATCCTGTTCATGGAAGGTATCCACAATCTCATCTGCAAATCGTACAAACCCATATATATTATATATAGGTTGTCTCAGTTCTTTGGCAAACATCTTAATACCCAAAGAAAAAGACGTGCTGTAATTGTTTGTAACTAACTTACTACAAGCTTCGCAAGACTCATGAAACAACTCTATCATATTTTATATCACTTCCTTAATTACTATGATCCTTCAATTATAAGAATTCATTAAATACTTTGCTGCTACTTTTCCAGAAATTAATGAAGGAGGCACTCCCGGACCTGGGGTGGTCAATTGGCCTGAATAAAGCAGGTTATCAACTTTTTTACTCTTCATCTTGGGTTTTAGAAATGCCGTTTGCATAAGTGTATTAGCTAACCCGTAAGCATTACCTTTAAATGAGTTGTATTCAGATTTGAAATCATTCACACAAAAAGACCTCTTATATATAATATTATGTAATAAGTCTTCGCCAATCCTCTCTTTCAATCTCCGCATCATCAAAGTGAACATTTTTCCTCTTTCTTCTTCACTATCTTTTAGGCCTGCGGCCAGCGGTACTAGAAGGAAAATATTTTCGCACCCTTCTGGTGCAACACTTGAATCAGTTTTCGAAGGACAACAAACATAGAACAGTGGATCCTCTGGCCATTCCTTACTATCATAAATTTCGCTAGCGTGCTTCCCAAAATCAGTATCAAAGAATAAGTTGTGATGTAGCAATCCACTTACCTTCTTGTTAATACCGAGATAGAATAGTAATGAAGAAGGCGCCATTATTCGCGATTCCCAATAGTGCTCACTATACGATCTAAGATTTTTTGGTAAAAGTTGCGTTTCTGTATGATGATAATCCGCAGTAGAAATAACATGATCTACTTCAATTACTCCCACACTTGTTCTAACACCCTTTATACTCTTTCCAGAGAACTCAAAAGACTCCACGGCCACATTCAGCGCCACCTGTACACCTTGATCTCGCATTATAGTTTCCATTGCCTTTGGTAATTCAACCATTCCTCCCATAGGATACCATGTTCCTAACATGATATCTGCATAATTCATAAGACTATAGAGCGCTGGGGTATCTATTGGCTTAGCGCCTAAAAATAGAACGGGAAATTCCAAGAGTTGAACCAATTTAGGATGTTTAAATTTGGCTCTAATCTCCTTGGCGATAGAAGTAAAAAGGTCCATTTTTAAGAAACTGGTCAAAATATTCCATCTTAGGAATTCCATTACTGACAAGGATGGCTTTTGGACATATTCTCCCATTCCTGCCTCATACTTATATTTAGCATCAGCGAGAAACTTATCCAGAAGTATACCTACACCTGGTTGGTAATGTTCGAATTGTGCTTTTAATTTTTCATAATTCGCAGAAAGGTCTATCTCGTCATCCTCGAATATTACTTTATATGAGGGGTCTAACCTGATCAACTCATAAAAATCACTTGAAGTGTGACCAAAATCTTTAAAGAAATTTTCAAAAACATCGGGCATCCAATACCAACTTGGTCCCATATCAAATGAAAATCCCTCTGCCTCGAAAGAACGGCAACGTCCGCCAAGAGAATCATTCTTTTCAATAATCGTTACATCATACCCTCCTTTTGCGAGATAAGAGGCCGCAGACAATCCCGCGAATCCACCACCTATGACAACAACCTTCTTCCCTTTGGTTTTCATAACTCGAAAATATACAATTCATCCTTAGGAACCCTAACGAATTTGAACCTCTAGGGTTTCGAATAATCCTAAATAAAAAAAAGCCCTGACTCGGTAAAGAATCAGGGCTTCGTAATATATTATACCTCTAAGAGTTCTATCGACCTCCTTTTAGTTCATCTTGAAGTGTAGAGAGCTCATCCCAATTGCCATCTGCCGCCAATTGTGACTGTTGTGGCCAAGTAGCTGGATCATGCATTTTATATCTACTTCCTGCCGCTTCAAGAACTTCCGCAATTTTTGACGCTTCGGTTCCTGCAAGTTTTACAAAAGTATCTATGCCAGCTTCTACAAGAAGTTGAGCGATCTTTGGACCTATTCCTTCGATCTTCTTAAGGTCATCTCCTTTTTCAGTCGCTTTCTTCTTGGCCTCTGGAGCTTCCTTTAATTCTTCTATAACTTCAGCTTTCACCTCTTCCTTCTTCTCCTCTGCCTTCGGAGCTTCAACCTTTTCTTCAGCTTTCTTCTCTTCAACCACTGGAGGGATTTTAGCAGCCGCTTCTTTTTTCGCCTTGCTCTTAGCTTCGGCTTCAGCCATCTGATTCTTCAATTGTGAGAATACGTCTAATTCCCCAAGGGTTGTTTTCTCCATTTTGGTAGAAACATTTTGGATATTACGACGCACTTCTTTGACTTCCTCGCCTCTTGCACGACGAACTTCGTCATCTGCCTTGCGCTTAATATCGTCAACATATCGAGAGTGAGATACCACGATTCGCTTATCGTCTCTATTGAATTCGATAACCTTCACAGTGATTTGCTCATCTACTTCTGCAGTAGAATTATCTTCTTTCTTAATATGCCTGATTGGTGCGTATGCTTCTAAACCATACGGTAATTGCACTATCGCACCTCGATCATCTTTCTTAATCAAAGTCACTTCGTGATAAGATCCTACAGGGAATACATTTTCAAAAGTATCCCATGGGTTTTCTTCCAATTGCTTATGCCCTAGTGCTAATTTTCTTTCATCTGGCTCTATATCAAGAATAATTACATTAATATTATCACCAACTTTCGTGTATTCAGAAGGGTGATTGAAACGCTTCGTCCATGATAGGTCAGAGATGTGAATCATTCCACCGATACCTTCTTCAAGTTCCACGAACACACCATAAGGGGTAAGGTTTTTAACCTCTCCTTCATGCTGACTTTCGACAGGAAACTTCTGAGCTATTGTTGCCCAAGGATCATCTGAAAGTTGCTTAATACTTAAAGACATCTTACGATCTTCTCGATCTATTGTTACGATTTTCGCTTCGTATTCCGTGCCAAGATCAAAGTACGATCGGGCATTAACCGGTTGTGTACTCCAGTTGACTTCTGATACGTGAATCAATCCCTCTACTCCTGGTATGATTTCTAAGAATGCACCGTAATCCTCGATATTTACGATCTGACCTTTTACAACTGATCCTTCTTTGATCTCTGCATCTAATACATCCCAAGGATGTGGTTGCAATTGCTTTAGTCCTAAAGAGATACGTCTCTTATTCTCATCAAAGTCAAGTACTACAACATTGACTTTCTGATTGAGTTCAAGCACTTCACTTGGGTGATTAATACGACCCCAAGAGATATCCGTGATATAAAGTAGACCATCAACACCTCCTAAATCCATAAAGGCTCCGAAGTCCGTAATATTCTTAACAACACCTTCGAGTACTTGACCTTTCTCAAGTCCTCCGATAATGGCTTCTCTTTGCTCTGCAAGATCTGATTCGATCAATGCCTTATGTGATACAACTGCATTCTTAATGGCTTCATTAATCTTAACCACCTTGAACTCCATCGTCTTATTGACGTATGCATCGTAATCTATAATAGGTTTAATATCTATTTGTGATCCTGGCAAGAATGTTTCTAACCCATTACAATCAACTATCAATCCTCCTTTCGTCTTACTTACTACTAGACCTTTAAGAATTGTTCCATTCTCATATGAGTCTACGATATCATCCCAAGCTGTAATTAATTTTGCCTTACGACGAGATAATACTAACTGGCCTCTATCATCCTCTGTCAGTTCTACATAAACATCTACTTCGTCGCCAATCTTAAGATCTGGCATATCTCTAAATTCTGAAGTAGAAACGAGTCCATCAGATTTATGATTAATATCCAATACAACGTCGCCACTACTAAATGCTGTTACTTTTCCTTTTACAACAACATTTTCATGAAGGACTCGCAGAGATTTTTCATAATCTCCAAGGAATTTTACTCTTTCCTCTTTCGAATAAATATTGATGCGCTGCTTTCCGATGCTCCAATCGAAGTCATCATGTGCAGTTTCAACTATTACTGGTTCCGGTTCTACCTGCGATGCTGTTTCGACAACAACTTCTACTACCGCTTCGACAGCTTCTGTAGGTACTTCAACAACAGGCGTTGCCTCTGCTACAGGGTCTACGGGTGTGTTCTCATTATCCATGAGTTCAAAAAATTTGTATCGCAAATTAATGCGAGTGGTTAATAATATTTTTCTAAAAAGGCACAAAGGTAAGCGATATATAGAATGTAGGCAAGGGTTCCGTGTAAAAAGTTATTGCGTATCTCAGGAGAAAGCTTATCTTTGCGCTCCGAATTTGAAAAGACAAATTTTATATAAACACTTTTATGAGACAATATGAAGTCACTTTCATCGTCGATCCCGTTCTGTCGGGCGATGAAATAAAATCGACAGCAAAGACCTACGCGGACATGATTACTACCGAAGGGAGTAAGATTGTTAACTTAGATGAAATGGGTCTGAGACAATTAGCTTATCCAATAAATAAGCGCTCTTCTGGTATATACCATACCTTAGAATTTGCTACAGAGATCGGAGATATCATCCCAAAATTAGAGCTTGCGCTCCGCAGAGACGAGCGCATCATGCGATTCTTAACTGTCAAACTGGACAAGCATGGCGTAAAGTACAATGAGGACAAGAGAAATGGCCTTATCGGAAAAATAGTCAGAAAGGAAAAGAAGGACAAAAAAGATCGTAAAGACAATCGTCCTGCTCGAAAAGACAAAAAAGTTGCTGCGCCGGCTCCAGCACCGGCACCAGCTCCAATTGCTAAATCAGAAGAAGAATAATTATGGCTTCAAGAGATGATATAAAATTCTTAAGTAATCCAAATATCGGCAGTCGACGTAAGAAGTATTGCCGATTTAAGAAATTCGGAATCCGTCACATCGACTATAAGGATCCTGATTTCCTATTTCAGTTCATCAATGAACAAGGGAAATTATTGCCAAGACGTATAACTGGTAACTCATTGAAGTATCAGAAGCGTGTCGCAGTGGCAGTAAAAAGAGCACGACACTTGGCAATATTGCCGTACGTTACTGACTTGTTGAAGTAATTAATTGATTAACATCTAAAGAGTATCACAACATGGAAATCATTCTATTAAAAGATCTCGGAACACTAGGTGACAAGCATGACGTCGTAAGTGTTAAAAGCGGCTATGGCCGTAACTACCTCATCCCAAAGAAATTAGGGGTGATTGCAAATGGAGCTAATCTTGCGAGACTTGATGAGATCAAGGTAAAAGATAAAGCGGAAGAGGATAAGAAAATTGGAGAATTCCAAGATATTCTTACAAAAGTATCAGGTCAGACTATTAAGCTCGGAGTTAAAGCGGGTACGAGTGGTAAGATCTTCGGAAGTATTACTCCTATTCAGTTGTCTCAAGCGTTGAGAGAGCAATTAGGGTTAGACGTACCAAGAAAGAAAATCATTCTTGATGAGGAGATCAAAGAGATCGGAACGTACGAAGCAACACTGGTACTTCATGATAGTGTGAAAGGCAAGGTTTCATTCGAATTAGTGAAAGAGTAAGCATTCGCTTATCAATGATATTTAAGGTGATATTCCGAAAGGAGTGTCACCTTTTTTTATGTCCCCATGTTCCTAAAAGTCCTTGCTTATATTCTGCATACGTAGATATCCAAATTTATTTGTCCAAAAAATTAAACGTACAATGAGTACAAAGCCAAAGTTCAAGTCCTAAGTTTTCAAACAGGCACCATAACGGACCACTCTACATTTATCTAAAACGTATCGCGAACAACCCCATTAAGCTCATGAGATGCTCGTTCTTCACGATTAAATCTGCGTAAATGATCGGGTGCAAGACAAAGTGCACAAAAGACGTTATAAGTATAGACCTAAAATAAAAGAGATGGATAAAGCAATAATAAGAGCATCCATCACGAGAGAATTAAAATCAGAAATAGATAACTGGCTAGCCACAGAACCTACTCTAAAGATTGGCTATGATTATGAGACACAGGCGATAGAAGCTGGTATTCGATTTGCCAGACAGTTAATAGAGAAGAGCCAAGGCAAAATGCCCAAGAGTAGGAATCAAAAAAAAATTCAAGACGTGTTTGGGCAACATTGAGTTCAAAAAAAAAAGAGCATCCAATGACTGAATCCACAGGTAGCTATAAGATTAGTCAACGACTTCAAGATCTCATGTGTTTAGTAGGACAGCAGCAGGTCTTCGAGCAAGGCGCGCAAACACTCAATCAAATATTAGGCATTGAGCTAAGTGATCGACAAGTCCAGCGAGTAAGTGAACATTACGGGCACAAAATAGAAGAACAGATGAAGGATTATGATCCTGAATTATTGCCACAGGTGTCCTTGAAGAATAAAGAGGAACCAGTATATGTGATGATTGATGGTTCTATGGTGTTTACAAGAGAGCGACAATGGATGGAAATGAAACTGGGCCGCATTCATTCCTGTGGACAAACCCTTGATAATGAGAAAGATAGACATCAGTTAAGCAATTCAGTGTATGTAAGTCATTTAGGCAGTTACAATGATTTTTTTATCAACTTGGAACGCTATCTTATTCATTATAAACACAAGGTAATAGTCGGAGATGGAGCCAAATGGAGCTGGAGATGGGCAGAGGATAATTATCCAGGGGCTACACAAATACTGGATTATTATCATGCAATTGAGAAACTTGCCAAATTTAGCTCACTGGCATTTACCAACAATAAGGAAGATCATCAAGAATGGTTGAAAACTCAAAAAGATTTACTTCTGGACAATCAGGTATTTACTGTTATGCAAAACATCCGATCCACAGCAGCAAGAAGTCCAGAATGTAAAAAATCCAAACAAGATGTTCTTAGATATTATCAAGAGCGTGAAGATAGAATGCAGTATAAAACCTATAAAGATCAAGGTCTAACAATAGGATCAGGATCTATAGAATCAGCTCATAAAAACATCATTCAGCAGAGAGCTAAGTTGTCTGGGCAACGGTGGTCTATAAAAGGAGTACAGTCAATTATCAATTTGCGGTGTATGTACAAAAGCAATAATCCACAGTGCGTACGATATTTGATAAATCAGGCCGCTTAGTGCACTTTGTCTTGCACCCAAATGATCCGTTATCAATTTCAATTTCTTCTAGCATTTATTTTTATCACACTCATTAGCACGTCATGTAATGATGAAAATATAGAAACGTCAGAAATCACAAGTATTGAATCTATCCAACCTCCTCGAAATGGAGGAGATCAAGGTGATGGTCCAAGAGGAGGAAACCGTGCCTCTCTCCGCATTAATATTGCTCAAGATTGGATGACATTGTTTCTTGAATTAGAACGATATGCTCGTGGTATGTGGCCAAATGCTTCCGCAAGAGCTATAGCTTACATCAATCTTGCCGCTTATGAGACCCTGACTCCAGCAATGAGAGCTTTAGAAAGCAATAGCTCACAAATTCCGGATTTCCGTCTTACAGGAAATCTAAGTGCCCAAGAAGTAGATTGGGAATTAGCATTGAATGCATGCTACAACTCAGTCCTATCACACTTCCTTATAAATATTCCGGATGACAAAGCTCAAAAGATCCAAAGCCTTGCCACACAGATGGAAAGCAGTTTGTCAGAAAGGCTTTCCGAAACAGGAATAGAGGCATCCAATCAATGGGGAACAACAGTGGCAAATCAAATAATCACTTATAGTCAAACTGATACTGAAGCCGAGTCTCAAATATTAGAACCTCAACCTATATCTTATGAGCCGCCAACGGCTGAAGGGTATTGGACATTCCGCCGAAGAAGAACGTGCATTGTTTCCTTACTGGGAAAGCACAAGGACATTTATAATAGCACCTGATGCAACTGTAAGTAACCCTCCTATTGATTATAGTAATAATAGAAATAGTACATACTTCCAACAGATGCGAGAAGCATATGATGAAAACAACACGGCAAGAGATGAGCATAATGAAGATTTGTGGATCGCTGAATTCTGGAGTGATGATGTAGAGAACATAACATTTCACCCTCCAGCACGTCAGATATCTATTGCTAAGCAACTTATCGATCAGAATATTCTCGATCTCGAGGAGGCGCTACATCTCTATCTTAAAGTAGGCTTTGCTTTAAACGACGCAGCAGTTGCTGCATGGAAATATGAATACATGGTAATGCGCCCTAATGTCTTCATCCACGAATTTATAGATCCCAATTTTCAGACAAATCTTTACCGTTTGGTCCCTTGCCAGAATCCTACATTCCCAAGTTATCCATCTGGGCACTCTTGCTTTGCTGCTGCTGGGGTTTTTATAAATTTCTTTGGAAATAGAACGAGATTTACAGATAGGTATCATGAAGATAAAACTGAGTTTCGAGGCGCTCCTCGTTCATATCCTAATATTGAATCAATGATCAATGAAAATGCTTTCTCTCGAGTTCCCCTTGGAGTTCACATGAGAATGGATTGTCAAGCAGGTGTGGAATTAGGCCATCCAATCTCTTCAGCTATTAATGGCTATAGGTTAGAGAGAAGACGAGGAGCATAACTTTAAATCATTTGATATTGATGTCTAAAGCACCATAAGGTATACAATCTTATGGTGCTTGTTTCTGTTCCCAGTGAGGAAAAAATACTGCTTTTGTTTCGAATACAACACCAATATTATTAGCCATTGGTTCCGAATCTCATTTTATTCAAAAGAGTTTTTTATAACTCGTTCTAATAACATATTGGAATTAACCTAAGTACATTTAGAACTCGAACAAATTAGCTGAATAAGGTCAAAAGAGTGTATTCTATAATGAATTCAAAAGAAAACAGTACCTGTTTTCGGTGATATCCAGCCATTTACATCTGGACTTGCTCGTCATAAGGCTTTGAATCACATGCATTTGTCGAGAGGATCACTTCCGAACGTAATTAGACACCCACTTTATTAGCAGTTAGCGGATTGAGGTGAGTATTAAGGATGCATTCCAAGATATTGAGGTTTTTTTTTTGAGCCGTTGAGATAAAGGACCTGATAGTGGCATGGACATTAAGCCATTGCACTGCTTGGAAGTGATTGGATATTTTCATTTTAACTTTCAGCATTCTCAAGTCACGTTCTGCCTGATTGTTATAAAAAGGGACTTCCTGTTGATACATAAATAATAGTATTGCTTTTCTATGTTTCCACAGTGCTGTAAAAAGCTTGTGATCTTTACTTCTTTTGAGATGCCCTTTAGGCTTTTCAATTCTTAATAATTTTTCTTATTCCTGATAATAGGGTCGTTGAGTTCGCCATATAGATTCATACTTCTTTTATATTATTTGTGCCCGTTTAAGGTCTAAGTCGTTTTGGGTTTTATAATCTTTTGCTTGGAGCAGTTCCTTTTTGATCTGTGTGGCCCATTTTAATTGTTGATTTTCTTCTATACTTTTTAATTCTCTGACTATTTGAGCATTGCATAGACCATGAGCCAAGTGCTCATAGCCCATCTAGGAGCTCCATCTATCATGAATCAGGGTTCCCTTAGCTTGTTTTAAAATTCCCATTTCATTCATCGCTTCTCGCCCTCTTTTTGTATGTCCTTGTAGCAAGGTTCTTGTCTTATCGCTATATACATGTACCCAGTGGAGGGCTTTTGGAAACCATGCAACCCCTTTCGTCGCTGTGCAATACTACGCAAGGAGCACTCAAAGAGGCTTTTACTTGACTTACAAATCCCGACAAATGATCATTTAATCCTTTGTTGAAATTACTGATGCTGCCTTGACTTATTTTATGACCATAGACTACTAGGATAAGCTCTGTTAATCTCTTATATGGGATTAGTTGATAGACATTTAAATAATGAGTCCACTCCAGAAAGTCATAATATCGGGAAACGGCCCTTTTGGCGATATTTCCATTATTCTCAACTCCCTGATGCTCAGGCATCACCGAGGTTCGAAAAATAAAAATATCATCCAAAATCTTCCATTTTCTGATGGTCCTCACTTTCCAGAGTGGACTCAATAATTGACCATGGATTTTATCTTAGGGGCATACTGAACTTCTTGCTTGAGCTCTTTTGCTATCGGGCTGCTCACTGAAGTTGCACAGCATAGACATTGATAATTATAGACTAGATGTTCTGTGACTTCTATTTTGGGCATGGGAATGTCCAATACTTGTCTTGATCGTGTATTTATAAAATGTAATTTCTTTGATGGACAGGATGGACAGCTCGACACAGGATGCTTCTCTATAAAATCCACCTCAGTAAACTTTGTCAACTTATTCCCCTTATGACCAGGCTACCCGCCGCGCTTTTTATTCCCTCCTTTGGTTTTTGAAGGGCTGTCTGCTTTATTGAAAATGGAATCACTACTTGGAGGCTTGCTTGAATTATTACTATTCTGATTTAACTGGCGCCTCAATTCTTCATTCTCTTTTTCTAAGATATTTAGCCTCCTTCGCAACTCATCAATCTCTTCGATTTGACTTTTAACCAGAGTAATGAGAGTTTCGAATCGTTCTTCTAATTTCACAATCCAAAGATAACAGATACAACCTATTACATATGTGCACAATCAGCCATCTGACCAACATACACACACCTCGTTGTGGAAAAGAAACAGTTTTTCTAAAAAAAACGGGTGTGTAGTTACAATATGACATTCCAGTAATCTAATAGTCTGATATTCAACTAACGGTGTTGAGGAAAATATTAAGAGGCGTTTCAACTTCTAGCAAACACCTTCTTTATTTAGCTTCAAAACCATTGCATAACCAGATATTTCTCCAAAGCGAATTAAAAACATTTTCCCTCATTTCAGGGATACAGAACCCCTTAGTTGTGATGATATTTGCTTAGATCAAGTTTGTAAAAATAGATTTATGGCAAATCATATGAATTTAAATATAGGAAACATATTGTTTTTTCTTTTATGGATCGCAGCTCAACCAGTAATATCACAAAAATCCTGGACAGGCGGAGGTAATGGGATTTCATGGTTCGATGAGCGTAACTGGAGCCCCTCTGGAGTGCCAACACAGAATGATGTCGTGACCATAGATGATCCAACTGCCTTTATAGAGATTAATCCTAATTCAGTATTAGACCCTGCTTTTGCCAAAGCCCTATACATTGATGATATGCAAGAAATTGCCTTGTTTAGAGATAGAGTACTTTCTATTAAAACACAAGGGAATGAAAATATATCGTTGCATATTAAGAAAGGCACTTTTGGCAATTGTGATGATGTATTTATAGAGGGAGCTACAGTTGATGGCATTAAATTAGAAGGGAATTCAACTCTCGGAGTCGATACGGATGCTTGATTGCATATTTTAAATTTCGCGAATTTTGTCAATGGGAAGGGGTTACATATTTTATCAGGAAGCCTTTTGGGCAATAATGGACATATAACTATAAGAGGAGGCGGGACCAGATCAAAGGATGGTATTGTAAATTTTGGTGAGTTAGTAAACAATGGACTTCTGGAAATAGACAATCTTCAGGGGAATAATATTTATTATGGTATAGAAAATTACAATTGGTTATATAATGGAGGAGCGATTATAATTGATTCTATAGCAAACTCCGCCGGTATTCATACGAGTTCGGATACAGCGATTGTTTGGAACATTGGCACAATTGAAACCACAGAAATATTAAACCAAACAAGACCAGGCTTGAATATCGTTGGTGGCGCCACTCTTAGAGGATCAGATAGAATTACATCACATCTGGTTACCGTAAATCAAATGGGTACCACCATTCAACCTGACTTAGGATCAAGCACGTTAACTATAAATGGAAACTTGTTTATTGGAATAGATGCCAATTGGAACCTTAGGATTGCAGGAGTTGACGGGCCTAATTCGTTTACTGGACATGCTCAGCTTATTCTGAACGGTGACCTAATTTTTCAAGACAATGCGATTACAGGTCCGACTCTTCATGTCAACCTAGATAATAGCTTTGTTCCCAATGAATTAGACAATTTTATCTTTATTGAGTTTTCGGGAACTAAAGACGGGGATTTTTTGGCTTTTATAGATCAACCTGGAAGTCAATCAGATTGGGGCGTTTTTGAGATGCCTGGAGAAATGGTTTGCCGCAAGGCCTGTGCAACACCAAATTATTTTGCGACCTGCTCCGGCCTATCATGCCCATTATTTACTGGTACAGTAAGTGGTGATGGATCTATTGTGTTGAATGGACCTTTTGAGGTACAATCTGGAGAACAGATTGATATTCAGTTTCCTGAAACCGAATTGAACAGTGGATTTACTGTGGCGTTGGGTACTGTGCTAAATGTGACGCCAGCTAGTTGTAGTTTTTGAATAATAGCTGTGATCGAAATGGAATGATTTTTCGATAGTTGGTTGTGACTAAATAAGATTATCCCTGATGGGCAGAGATATTAAAAGAAAACAAAGCACAAGACCTATGCTTATGAAGTATGCCCAGGAACCAAAGGAGAGTACTTATAGATATACTATCACAAAACAATTTCATTTCTTGACGTTACGGCATTTGAAGATCAGCGAAATGTTCTCAAAGGTTATAATGATAAGCCCGTACTAACTTTGACTTAGAGTTTATTTCTCCCTTCTCCTTCGTACTTCTATTTGATCAATATGTTGGTATTACGCATTCTTAATGGCAAGACAAACACCATTAGTCCAACCAAATCCATCTTGTACGGGATACTCTCCACCACCACCTTCGAGATTCGTATCAACAACATTGTATTTCTCAAGCATTTTTCCTGTTCGTTGGAAAACGTGTTCATTAAGTTTTGTCCATCGAAGGGCAATTTCGCGAGCGAGGCTTTTATGCTCATAGTTCAAGAGACCTTTTATGGAGATCCATTGTAGAGGAGCCCATCCATTAGGAGCATCCCACTGTTGACCTGTGTTATACGGAGTCGTCAATAGGCCTCCATCTTGCAAAAAATCTTCTTCAATTCTTTTTGCACAAGATTGGGCTTGCTCTTTTGTAGCGATACCGAAGAAAAGAGGAAACATTGCACCTAAGGACAATCGATCCGTGGTTATTTCTTTTTTAAGATCGTAGTCAAAAAAGAACTCCTTTTCACTATCCCAAAACAGGGTTTGAATCGCTTTTTAACGGTTGTTAGCAATAATACCGTACTGCAATGACAATTCTCCTTTATCGAGATGATCGTAGCATTCAGATATAAGTTGCTCCATATGCCATAAAAGACAATTGAGGTCTATAGGTAGTAATTCTAATGTTCGTGCAGAGCGGAGGTTATGAATATCTGATAGCCACCGGCTGGAAAAATCCCAACCCGACTCACAAGCGCCTCTCAAGTTTCTAAATAGTGGATTAGATTTCGAGTCTGAGAAATCAATCATCTCCCAATCATCTCCGTACATTTCTTCTCTTGGAGTATCCTTAGAGTCGTAATATCTGTTTAGAAGAAAAGAGCCATTGATTTTTACTACCCTATTCTCAGGCAGGTTTTCGTTTTCTAATTTATCAATTCCATTCATCCAGAAATTATACTCTTTGATAAGAGAAGACATGTAATGAGAAATCACGGCTGGTGCTTTATGATGGATTAATAATTTGACCATCAAACTATAAAACGGAGGTTGACTTCGGGAAAGAAAATAGGATCGATTACCATTAGGAAAATGACCAAATGTATCAATTAAGTATCGAAAGTTTTGTACCATACTTTCCACCAGATCTATTCGGTCACTCTCTATCAACCCGAGCATTGTGAAGTAGCTATCCCTGTAGTAAATCTCATTGAAGCGCCCTCCAGGAATTACATAAGGAAAAGGAAGCGAGATCTTAGAGCTTCTTTTACTTGATTTGTCTTGAAGCCTTTCCAGCCGCGACCACAAGGATTTTAAGTGGTCTTCAAGCGGAATTGGACGTGTCCGCTTTCCAATCTTTTTGCTGGTCATTAGGGAGTTCGAAATATTGTTTTACAAAGGCTCGTAGGTCTAAGTATCCTTTTGCTTTTGCGACGTCATCTTTCTTTATAATAATGGAAGGAAGTAATAATGCTCGTGCATCGTATCCGTCCGAGCTACCCCAACTTGCATAAAACGGATAGCCTCATGACCTTTGTGTCAAAAGATAAAGATGCGAATAAATTACAAGGAGTTTGCTGAGGGGTATTCAAAGAGTGGGTTGAGTAGG
>JBLIDB010000115.1:0-15205 GCA_047634015.1 Saprospiraceae bacterium | reverse complement strand
CATTATAAAATCGATCGATATAGTAGCTTCCTCGTTTGGAAATTAAATGCAAAAGTGCTCCTGAAATTGACTCTGTGGATTTAATCTCACTTGAGAGCACAGATCTATAAACAGCGGAATTTCTTAGTTTTTGGATAGTCTCTTGCGAGGCTAGATGCTTATCTGTATTTAAGGAAAACAGATCCAAACTAACACCCGCACGTTGTAAGCCTTCCGCTAAGGAACGTACAGCAATAGCCCCACCATCGTGATAAGGGAAAGGGAACTTGTGAGTAAGTTGTAATATTCTCAAAGGTCGTACCACTTTATCAATCACATAGATAAAGAAATAGGCCTTATCAAACGATAAAGCCTATTTCTATTTATTCCTAACAGAGCGTTTAATTACACTTGTCTATCAATACAGTTCAAATCTTCAAATGCTTTCGTCAAACGAGTTTTGAAAGATGTTTCACCCGCTCGTAACCACTTACGAGGGTCGTAAAATTTCTTATTCGGTATATCATCTCCGTCAGGATTACCCAATTGTCCTTGAAGGTAATCATGATTCTTACTTTCATATCCTCGGATACCATCCCAGAATGCCCATTGCATATCTGTATCAATATTCATCTTGATAGCACCATACCCTATCGCTTCTCTGATTTCTTCTGTACTACAACCAGAACCACCATGAAATACGAAATTGATCTCCTGATCTTTAGTGCCAAATTTCTCTTTGATATGCTCCTGAGAATTTTTCAAGATAATCGGCTTCAATTCAACATTTCCAGGCTTATAAACTCCATGTACATTACCGAAAGCCGCAGCTACAGTAAATCTATCAGAGATCTTCATCAAACGTTCATACGCATAAGCTACCTCTTCTGGTTGTGTATAAAGTCGTGAGCTATCAATATCTGTATTATCGACGCCATCTTCTTCACCTCCAGTTACACCAAGCTCGATTTCGATCATCATGCCTAACTTATTCATCTCTGTAAAGTACTCAGTACAGACATCGAGATTCTCCTCTATCGGCTCTTCTGACAAATCAAGCATATGACTACTATACAAAGGGTGTCCATATTTCTCATGATGCTTAAGTCCTTCCTGTATAAGGCCCTTGATCCATGGCAACAACTTCTTTGCACAGTGGTCAGTATGAAGGATTACAGATACTCCATAGTGCTTCGCTAATTCATGTACATGAAGTGCTCCTGTTTTAGCTCCGAGAATTGCAGCCTTCTGACCATCGTTCGACAATCCCTTACCTGCATTGAAAGTGGCCCCTCCATTTGAAAATTGAATAATCACAGGAGAGTTTACATCTCTTGCTGTTTCCATTACAGCATTCATAGAATTCGATCCTATAACATTGACCGCTGGAATAGCAAAATCATTGGTATTCGCGTAATCAAATAAATCCTTGAGCTCCTGGCCGTGGACTAAACCTTTAGTAAATGATGATGACATAGTTATTTCTTTAAGAAGTAATAATCGCCCAATACCTTTTCATGAATTTTATCGGACAAGAACCCCAAAGATAAAAAGCTATCCTACTCTGTCCGCATATGCGTATTAAAAGATAAGGGCTTAATACGTAGAACAGCACTCTATCAGCTAAAATTTGCTGAATTTTAGGATTGTAATGCTTTTTCTTTAATCATCTTCTGAAGTTCAATAACGATATCCTCAACTGACTGATTCGCATCAACAATGCGATCCGCTTGTTCGTAGAAAGACTTTCGAGTATTGAGATGTTCTATAATATATTTTTTCAACTCGCCTTCCGACTTAGATGCGATTAACGGCCGCTTATGCCTTTCAGAAACTAATCTCGCATGTAACTGAGTAGGATCCATCTTGAGATAGATAACTATCCCTTGAGACTTCATCCAATCCATATTCCTGTTGAAGCATGGCAATCCTCCTCCTGCTGCAATCACAGCATTATCATAATTTGAAGTGGCCATTAAGGCGTTGGTTTCTATCTCCCTAAAGAGTGTCTCACCATACCGCGCAAAAATATCTCTGATATCCATGCGTGTTCGCTCCTGGATAGATTCATCAATATCAAAATACTGCAGTCGCTCTTGATGAGCGAGTTTTTGGGCGATAGTGCTCTTTCCGACTCCCATATAACCAACTAAATAAATCCTTGTCAAGCTTTTTAGTATGTTTGCCTGCAATATAAAATAACTATCCATCATGCTTATCATATTGCAATCTGATATCACATCTTTAATAAGTAATTTTCTGCCTTTAGGGCTAATCATTATAGTGATGTACTTCTTCTTTATTCGACCAAATGCGCAGAAGCAAAAAGCTCAGGACACATTTGTCTCTGATTTGGCTAAGGGAATGAAAGTGGTTACCAACTCTGGAATTATAGGAACCATTACTAAGATCGATGACACTACAGCCACACTTAAAATAAGTGAGAAGGGCTACATGGACATCCTCAAGTCAGCTATCAGCAATGAGATGACTGAAGCGATTAATAAATAAAGAGGCCTAATACGATTCATTCTTTTAGACTTTGATAAGCTGCCTTATGGCGGCCCTATCTATATTGGAAACTAAAATATTCATCTTGGCTCTGAATTGGTGATAGCATTTAAATGTAAATAAAGTCCTAATTAAGCTCCAGATCCTCTTGCAAGAGCATGACGATTGTATATTTAGCAATAGATATATCAGATTAATTGAAATTTAGACTTCTTATACTACCTATATTACTGCTTTCCGCTTTCTTCTTGGAGAGAGCAGATATCCTGCACTTCAGTTATCTTCATATCAAGTCTCATGAGCTGAAACTTACAAATTTAGACTACGCGTTTATTCCAGGAGAAGTATATTATGCAGGGGAAACAGTAAGCAGCAACAATTATGAAGATGCCCATATAGCGCTTAATCCTAATTACGCAGAGTTATTACAAAAAGACCTTCAGCTCATAGTTGATAAAAGATCTGAAATCGATAGCATCGAAGCCATTGGGCTTTCATTGTACTCTGGCCGATATCAAATAAAGCTTTGCCTCGATCACAAGAAAGTAAACGTATTGGACTCTTCATTATTCAAGAAGACAATCTATCTGGATATTGTAGGACAATATGAACTATGGGACAGAGAAGGTTGCGATCGTCTATATGTGAGAGAGGATCAAAAATTTTGGGTTAGAGATAGTATCATTATTAAGGGAAGAGCAAGAAGAGAATTCATCAATAATAAAATAGATGAAATCTGGCTAGCCCAACTATCGACTCATGCTCAAGATATGGTCACGAGATTCGAAAGTCCATATAAATGGGATAAATATTATATCAATATTGGCTTATATCTGAGATTTATTTCAGGAAGATTCTTTCTACCAGTTGAGAGAGAAACCTTAAGACAAGAAGGATGGAGCTTCCATACGAACGCTGCTAAATCCTAAAAGAATTAGTAGTCCTATTCTCAAATTGATATTGCATTAATTTTCAGAAATGCATCCAAGGTTGTTTATTTGTGGCATGCAGAAGAAAAGAATAGCCATACTGGCATCCGGTCGAGGTTCTAACGCAAAGGCTATCTTAGATTATTCCAATCAACATAATGCATCATTTGAGGTATCATTAATAGTAAGCAATAGAAAAAACGCTGGTGTATTCAACCTCTCTGAAGAATACAATATTCCTTCTTTGGTATTGAGAAGGGAAGCCTTCTACAATACAGAAGCTTTTTTAAGCGTGCTGACCGAGCATAGAATCGACATGATTGTGTTAGCCGGTTTTCTATGGTTAGTGCCCTCATATTTGGTAGTTGCTTTTCCTCAACGCATTTTGAATATTCATCCAGCTCTCTTACCAAAACATGGGGGCAAAGGCATGTACGGTAAACATGTTCATAAAGCTGTAATCGAAGCCGATGAAAGCGTCTCAGGAATTACGATTCACTACGTAGATACATCATATGATGAAGGAAATATCATATTCCAAGCTCAATGTGAATTAGATAGTTCTTACGATGCAGGGGATGTAGCACAAAGAGTGCTTGTTCTTGAACATGATTTCTATCCACGAGTTGTTAATGGAGTTTCTTCACGGCTTAGTTGATTGCTGCTAAGACAGACTCCGATATCAATACAGACTTATTCGAATACTGATGATTGTAAGCCTGACATCCTTGGAGGCCACCTGTATGAAGCATAGCGATATTACTCCCTTCTTTGAGTTCTCCCGCATTACAATCAGCTTCCAATTTCATCATCGCACGAGCTGTATAAATGGGATCGAGAACAATACCTTGAGTTTCAAAGAACTGAGTGATGTAATTCACTATATCCTCACTATAAGCGCCAAATCTAATACCTAAAGTATCAGAGACAATATTCCAATTTGGACTACTTGTCGCATCTAAAAAATCTAATCCCGTTACCCTTTTTATTTCTCCTTTGAATGGAGATACTCCAATTACTTGGGTTTTCGCATTCAATTGCTTCACTAATCCAACCATTGTTCCTCCCGTACCTATTGGAGTATAGATCTTGTCTATGAGCTTCTCTCTAATCTGGTCATCCACTTCTTGTACTATCTCTCCTACCCCTTTGAGTGCACTTTCTTGAGTTCCGCCTTCTGGAATCTCTTTATAATTAGAATAGTTTTTTAGAATCTCTTGAACTTGAGGAGAGTCACTCTTTAATCTGTAATCTTTGGGATGAACAAAGTAAAGTTTCATACCATACGAGCGACATATGTGCAAAGAAGGGTTCTTTAATTCCGGTTCATAAGACCTAACTATCCCAGAACTTGCTATTTCGCCAAAATGCGCTGCTGCAGCCACCGCTACCAGATGATTGGAGTAAGCACCACCATAAGTGATAACTCCTTGTTCTCCTGCTTCCAGCGCAGCAATGAGCCCATACTTTAACTTACGCCATTTGTTACCGCAGATATGAGGATGAATGGTATCATCTCTTTTAATGAATAAGTTGATGCCTGCACTTTTAGACCAGGTAGTTTCTATTTTATCAAGTGGGGAAGGTAATCTAAGCTGAGAGATCAACTTATCGATGCGGCCCATTACTTATGCCTTTATAATCGCCAGCCTTCGGGTAGCAATTCTATTACGATCGCCATCTAATAAGGCATAGATATAGGTCCCTTTGGGTAGAAATGATAAATTTTCTTTCAGTGTTGTATCTCCCAGAATATCATATTGTCGAGACCACATTCGCTTTCCCATTATATTATAAACCTCTAAAGTATAATTGCCTTTTCCAAAATTCAAAAAATCCAACCTGAGATTATCTCCAAATGAAGTTGATGGATAAAGTGCGAATTGGTTCTTTCCTACCCGCGATCGCACGGGAACATCCCCTGCCGAGGATTTATATTTTATCCAATCAATACTTCTGTCGGTATCTAAGCGCACTTCCATTAGCAATTCACCAGATACTCTATCTAAAAAGAAATAAGATTGATATGCCTTCGATGCATACTCTTCTGCTACTGAAAGATCATAGTCATAGGTGACTTCGCGTTCTACTCTGTAAGCCTCATAAACTCCTTCTGGCAAATAAAGCTTACCGCTGATCGTCCGACTATCCTTCACATTCATACGGAGTCTCAATTTGGCATCTTCCGAATTCACGATCTCAAATGGACTTCCATAAAAAGAACGTGATTGCCCAAATTCTGGATAACATCCATCTATTGGAATTTGATAATCTATGAATAGTGGTTCTATGCTACCCTTTTTCAAGGATGCGTGACCTACTATGTACCATTTCTCATTGTCTTTAATAAAATATTGCTCCGACGCATCTGGATTCATCATTACAAAATCTGCTTGAGGAAAATGATAACTGTATTGTCCATTTCCCGCCTTTTCAAAACGGTACTCCTCATATGTAGCAGATTGGAGACCAAGGAACATCCATACATTGTCCATGTTGTCTTCTGACATCTCGACATTATCTGGTAGCTCATCTAACTTGAACCCTGCCGCATAGGCATTTTGGATCCCTCCATAGGTACAAGGGTTAATTTGAGCCGTAAGCGCTATAAAGTCTATTACCGTAATACAAAAGTAGAGCGTTAGTAAGACGCACTTAGCTTTAGAGCCAAATCGGTATGTAGGATACACTTTTAACAATTGGTTACGTTTCGTTGGATTCTTTCTCACCTCCTGAAGAATCAAATGCAAAAATAGCAGATTCTGTTTCTATCGATTACAAAAGTTATTCTTTAACCCAATATTTGCATATCGGATTGTGTAGAGTACTATATAAGCGGCGGTTATCATCAATTACTTATATCATTTTTTTATTTTTCGCCAGTCCTGTCCATAAAGTCTTAGAATATTCTATTTCAATGCATTCTATCATAATTTGCCCCCTCTATCTCATTAATCTCCTCAATATTGTGTCCAAGTCCTTGATACGCCCAAATCTCAAGTCCGGAGGAATGTATCTTGGCAATAATTTCACTGCTTTACTGAGATCCCTCTTCATGAATTAGACGGCCAAATACGCTACTCGAAGTTAATAAGTCCTTAAATTCCCCTATTGATTCGATCTTACCTTCGGATAGCACAATAATCTTATCCATCTTTTTCAACAGTGAGACATTATGCGAAATCAGAATTACAGACACATCTGCTAAGACATTCATAATCGCCTCTATAACCTCTCTCTCATTTTGAGCATCTAATTCAGAAGTCGGTTCGTCTAGCAACAGAATTTGTGGCTCTTGGTACAATGCTCTTGCTATAGAAATTCGTTGCCTCTGTCCTCCGCTGAGCTTTACTCCCCTGTCTCCGACCTTCCTATTCAGAAGTTCTTTACTAATATTAGTGGCAGCGGTAACTTGTTCCATTTTCTTGATATCCAAGCTCTTATCTAAGAGTATATTTTTCTGCACAGATCCATGAAACAGCATAGGCTCTTGTGACACTAGGCTAAATACTGCTCTATAAGATGTGAGATTTAAATCAGCTATATCTACTCCATCCAATAATACATTCCCATTTGAAATCTCATAGAATCTAAGAATAGCATCTAATATGCTAGTCTTTCCCTCTCCAGAGAAGCCAACTATTCCAAGTTTCTCCCCTTTACGAATGCTAAAAGAGATCTGAAAAAGCACCTCCAATGAGCCATACCCTAATGAGACGTGATTAAGCTGTAACACTTCTTTAAATGTTATTTTATTCTCGAAATATTTACCGTCAGGAATATGAGCATATTGATTCTTCGCAGTAAAACCATTGATTCGATCCAGTGCTGCCAAGCCTCGCTGTACATTAGAATACTCCCTTGAAAAACTCTTGGCCGGGTCGATTATATTATAAAACGCAAAAATGAAAGCAAAAAATGAGCTTGGCTCCATTGTATCTTTTAAGACCATCAACGTTCCTACAAATAAAAGAATTACAATGGTCAAGAGGCCTAAAAATTCTGAAAGCGGCGAAGCAAGATCTCGTCTTCTTAGAACCGAAGTTGTCGAACGCAGATAAGCCTCATTTTCTTGATTGAAAGATTTATTGTAGAACGATTCCAGTCCAAGGGATCTCACCAATTTCATAGAAGACAAGTATTGGTCGACTAAAGTACTTATCGTAGAAAGAGAATCTTGTGCTTCACCAGAAGGCGTTTTCAAACTGTGACTGACACGTCCTACAATGACCAGCGTAAATAATATCAGAACAAAAGCGATTAGGGTCAAAAGGGGATTTAAAAGTAACATCACAAGCATACTTCCTATCACAATAAATGGCAACTTAAAGAGTAATTCGAAGCTCTTAAGTATCCCGTGATCAACCTCCAATAAATCATTGGTTATCAGCGAGTTGAGATACCCTTGTTGAAGTTCATTCCGACGGGTAAGCGATAGATTTTGAAATGTATTCCATATGCCCTTGCGCAAGTCTCTTAGGATACCATTGCGAACAGGAATCATGAAGTATGATATCAGAAATCTGCAGACATTCTTCAAGAGAAAGACTACAATAACGGCGATGCAAACAATCTTTAAAGCCGTAACGCGATCCCAATTAGAGATTAATTGACCGTAGCCATAATTTAAGTAGCCTTCTAAGTCCCAAATACTTTCTGGAGTAGAAAACGTAGTCCCTTCTGTACCGAAGAGTAATTGAAAGAATGGTACTACTAATGGAATACTTAATACTGTAAAAAAAGCAGCCAGAAAATGAAAGAAAATACCCCAAGCAGTATAGGTCTTGTATGATCTTACTGCACCTATAAACCTGAAAAAATCCGACATCTCTGCTATTCCAACACGAAATCTTCTAGAAACTTAGTAGTGACATCTCCTCGCTTGAATCTTTCATCTTTCATCAATTGTTGATGAAACGGGATGGTAGTTTTAACTCCTTCTATAATGAACTCATTTAGCGCTCGATCCATCTTCTTTATGCACTCCTCTCGAGTCTCAGCTTTACATATAAGCTTGGCTATCATAGAGTCGTAATAAGGAGGTACTACATAACCAGCATAAGCATGAGTATCTACTCGAACCCCATGCCCCTTAGGACTATGAAATTGATGAATAGTTCCAGGTGAAGGTCTAAAATCATTGTATGGATCTTCAGCATTGATTCGACATTCTATACAATGGCCTTTGGGTAGATAATTCTTACCCGTTAACACATCCCCCGCCGCTACCTTTAATTGTTCTTTTATAAGATCTCTGCCTATAACTTCCTCGGTTACAGGATGTTCCACCTGAATCCTGGTATTCATCTCCATAAAATAGAACTTCCTATGTTTATCTACAAGAAATTCTACTGTTCCTACACCCTCGTAATTTATACAGCTTCCTGCTTTTATTGCTGCATCTCCCATTTCTTTACGAAGTGCTTTCGTCATAAAAGGAGAAGGTGCTTCTTCCACTAGCTTCTGATGTCTACGTTGGATAGAACAATCTCTTTCAGATAGATGAACTACATTCCCATGCTGGTCTCCTATAATTTGAATTTCGATGTGTCGAGGAGCTTCAACGAATTTTTCGATATAGACGCTATCATTTCCGAATGAAGCCTTGGCTTCGTTTCTCGCCATCGTCCAGCCGCTTTCGAATTCCGATTCTTCTCTTACGATGCGCATCCCTTTACCGCCACCTCCAGCTGTGGCCTTAATCATCACAGGATAACCTATTTCTACTGATATTGATTTTCCTTCTTCAATATTTTTAACGAGACCATCAGATCCAGGAACAACTGGCACCCCTGCCTTGATCATCGTATCCTTAGCCGTTACCTTATCTCCCATCTGATGGATCATCTTAGGAGTAGGTCCTATAAATTTTATATTGTATTCAGTGCAGATCTGAGCAAAGTCAGCATTCTCAGCAAGAAATCCATACCCCGGATGTACAGCATCCGCATTGGTAATTTCTACAGCCGCCATGATTGCTGGAACGTTGAGATATGACAAAGTAGAATTCGGAGGCCCTATACAAACAGCCTCATCTGCAAAACGCACATGCAAAGCATCTTTATCCGCAGTAGAGTATACCGCAACAGTTAGGATACCCATCTCTCTGCACGTCCGAATGATACGAAGTGCAATCTCTCCTCTGTTGGCTATTAAGACTTTTTTGAACATATAGAATTAATCTTTAAGGTAGATAAATGTCATTGAGTTCTATGGGCTCGATAGGCCCCTAATTACCGAATCTAACTTCAGTACTATGCGTTCGGATCTACAAGAAATAATACCTGATCATACTCGACAGGACTACTATCATCAACCAGTACCTTTACTATTTTACCACTTACTTCACACTCTATCTCATTGAAGAGCTTCATTGCTTCAATAACACAAACTACGTCATTGACCTTTATTGAATCGCCCACTTGGACATAGGTGGGTTTATCTGGAGAAGGGCTTCTATAAAAAGTACCAACCATCGGAGATTTAATCTCGAGATAGTTATGATTTTCTTCCGTATTCGGTGCAGCCGCGTCGGCAGTCACAGAAACTGGAGCAGTAGCTGCAGCAGCTATTGGAGCCGCTGCTGGAGTAGCTTGAATAGCCATTGGCGCAGCAACCATATTAGCCTTAGAACTCACCACTTGAGGAGTATTATCCTTGCCCGTTCTTACTTTTAAAACAAAATCCTTATTCTTAATATTTACCTCTTTAAGATCCAACTTGCTAATCGCCGTCAGTAGATCTTTTATTTCTTTTACATTCATAGATAGTGAATTAATGATATGATGGAAGATATAATTATTCTTTGATTCTCTCCATATAGGCACCTGTTCTTGAATCGATTCTTACTTTATCACCTTCGTTGATAAATATTGGAACCCGGATTTCAGCACCTGTTTCGATCGTCGCTGGCTTAGATACATTTGTGGCGGTATCTCCTCTAAGTCCCGGCTCTGTATAGGTAATCTGAACTATTAAGTATTGGGGCATTTCAGTAGTCAACGGAAGATCCTTATCAGCATCATATATGATATCAAGAAGCATCCCTTCCTTTATAAACTGGGGATTGGTGAGTAATTTTTCATCTAAAGAAATCTGGTCAAAAGTTTCCGTATTCATAAAGTTGAATCCCATATCATCCTTATATAAGAACTGAAATGTACGTCTTTCGACACGGACGATTTGTATCTTATGAGATGCAGGAAAAGTGTTGTCTACTACCTTCCCAGAGGTAAGGCTTTTTAGCTTCGTTCTCACAAAAGCAGGTCCTTTTCCCGGTTTTACATGAAGAAATTCAATTACAGTATAAATATCGTTACTGTATTCTATACACAGACCATTTCGGATTTCAGAAGTATTTGCCATCCAGATTTTATTTTGTCAAAAAATATTTGAAGAGTCAAAAATAGTAAAACTTAATATGCCCATCTTAGAAAAAGAGAGCCCCATGTAAATCCTCCTCCAAAAGCAGTGAACATTAGTCCATCACCAACCTTAAGTTGGTCCTCATATTCCCATAAACATAAAGGAATTGTTCCAGCTGAAGTATTACCATATCGAATAATATTATTCATTACTTTCTCGTAAGGATAATTGAGATGCTTAGCCACGGAGGTAAGTATTCTATCATTAGCTTGATGCGGTACAATCCAATCTACGTCCTCATTAGATAGATCGTTCCTTTTCATGAGCTCTTCTATAGTCTCATACATGCCCGTTACAGCTCTTTTAAAAATCTTTTTCCCATCCTGATAGAGGAAATTTCGCTTGTCCTCAATATTATCAATCCTATTAGGTCGAAGACTGCCCCCTCCAACAATATTCAGGTATTCACAACCAGAGCCATCTCCCTTGAGGACCGCATCGATGATTCCTAAATTTTGATCGTCGCTGGGTTCTAATAAAATTCCACCACCACCATCGCCAAATATTATGGATGTGGTTCGATCTTGATAATTCATATAAGAACTCATTTTCTCAGCTCCAATTACGATTATCTTTTTATAGGTTCCTGACTGGATGAACTGCGATGCAGTATGAAGGGCAAACACAAATCCACTGCATGCCGCATTTAGATCGAAGCCAAAAGCATTACTTAAACCTGATTTATAGCAAATAGAATTTGCAGAATCCGGCATTATATAATCCCCTGTGCATGTGGCACAAATCAACATATCTATGGAAACTGGGTCTGTATTGGTTTTCTCCAGAAGATCCTTAACTACTTTCTCCCCAACATATACTACCGCTCTGTCTTTCGGAAGTAACCTTCTTTCCTTTATGCCTGTTCGAGTAGTAATCCATTCATCACTGGTTTCCATCATTTTCTCCAGATCCGCATTGGACAGCACTTCATCAGGTACATAGCCGCTTACACCCGTAATTATTGCTCTTTTCATGTAACACTCCTTGAGATCGTAAAGGTATAAATTTTCCATTCTGATCATCCCTTACGCGATTCTTTCAAAAAGAAATCAATCGCAGAAAGATTCTGTAGAATATATTGGCACTAATATTGTAATACGTAGCCTGCTATCAATCAGCTATCTTATGTATTACTAAATTATTAATAGTGTTAAAGAAACGACCCATGAGAAGATTACAATCAACAATCCTTGCACTACTGCTTATAGCCCTTAGTACTTCCCTTACGGCATCTACAAAGTTTTTCTCCGGAAATCTTGAGGCAGCAAGGGTAAAGGCAGAAATGGAGGGTAAAATACTCCTTATTGATTTCTATGCAACTTGGTGTGGACCTTGCAAATGGATGGAAGAAACCACTTTCTCTGATGAATCCGTAAGCAATCTTATTAATAGCAAGTTCGTACCACTCAAGATTGATATAGATGATTTTGATGGTTACGCTTTAAAAGAACATTTCGGCGTTAAAGTACTACCTACAATACTTATCTTCAATGAAGAAAGCAAATTAGTAGAGCGTATTGAAGAAACATTGCCTCCTTCTAAGATGAAAGTAGTACTCGAAAGGAGTCTTGCTGTATTCACTACTAAGGTTCATGAGACAAACATATCTCCTAGTGAAGCAGTAGAATTAGCTACAAAAGAAGAACGAAAATCAAAATTTGAACTGCGGACATCACAGAGTTCATATAAGTTGCAACTAGAAATGTTCAGTTCTTATGAACTAACCTTAAATTACTATAACCAAATGTCGAGTTTACTGGAAAATCCTGTGATCATAAGGCATGATTATAAAGCGGGACAAGTAGTCTATCGCGTATTAATCGGCAACTTTACAAGCACAAGTGAAGCACATTACTTTCAGTCTGATTTAAAAGAAAGATTAAATATAGATTCTCGTATCTATATCTAAAAAATGAGTTAAGAAATAACAAAGATCTATAAACCAACTTTAATTACTTTTAAGGCACTTGCTGTATAGCTTGTGCCTTTTTTTGTTTGGACAATTCTCAATATTAATGCAAATGTCTATTGAACTCGTGACACTATCCAACTTAAATATCGTTACTCCCCTATTCGATGCATATCGGGTCTTCTACAATCAAGAAAGTAATATTCCCGCATGTCACAAATTCTTAAAAGTCCTTATCGAAGGAAGAAAAAATCATATGTGGATGGTCATTAATGCGCAACAGCACCCTATGGGATTTGTAAATCTATACCCGAGTTATACCTCCGTAGGCATGGCGCCAGTATTTATTCTCAATGACTTATATGTAGATCCCAAAAATAGAAAATCTGGTGTGGGAACCATTCTAGTAGAACATGCAGTAAAATGGGCGAAATCTCGAGGAGCCATACGACTTCATCTGGAAACTGGTAATGAAAACACTAGTGCTCAAAAACTATATGAGGGAATGGGCTGGAAGAAAGAAAAAGATACACTGTTCTATTATTTGCCTTTGACTTAGGAATGGTAACAAAAGAAAGTATAATTCCTTAGGCTTGGACCTTCTTATTCAGCACTATCACACAATTGATCACTGATAGGATTACAGCTATCCATGCATAAATCACATTGATATGAGCGGTGATCAATAAAATGGAAAATCCAATAAAAACGATATTAGCACTCAACAATACTGTCTTCGGAACAGGAGATGTAGGCGTCTCATAGACATATACGAAGTTCAAAACACCCAGAAAAGCTGTAGCTAAGCCAATTCCGCTGTAATGCAAAAATGTCTCATCTACTTCGAATGGATAACTTGTTCCCTCAAAGAAATGTGCAACCCCTAGAACGACCAGTAAGAGGGCGATTATTTTATAAAACATAGCAATTAGCTTTAATCAAAGATAAGAAAGGTCTGGACATACTTGCTGAGAGATATTTCTTTCAAAGAAAACATAGTTCTACCGACTACAACTTGTACCTGTCTAAATAATTAATTGACTTTGTAGATCAAAAATATTTTTTTAACTGAATAAACCTTCAGCTCAACAGCTACATTTCATACCTACCAGTAGTTTCTGAAATCAGGAATCGTAATCAAAATTCAAAAGAATTCAAGAATGACCTTTGAAGTTATCATTCAAGCTACGCGGCCTTTTTCCTTTATGTTAAGTTATCCGACTTTTCTTTCAATCTGATTTAAAAAATCCGTTTCTCCAATACTTACTTAGAGTATATTCCCTATAATTCCGACGAGCCTGTATATGGAACCTCTCAGAAATATATTATATTAATGCATTAAAAATGAATAGACTGGTGCGGGAGTAGTTCTGAGTCAAGGCGGAAAGACTTTAACTTTAGAGAATCTTTCTCATCCAAACCTTGATGTAACCAACGTCTCATTATATCCTGCTTCAATAGAGCTTGATAGACAAATTGAAGAGTTGAAAAGATTGGAAATTAGAATCCCAGCCTGGACTTTGGGAAATGGAAAGACAAACATTAAAGTGCGCCTTGTACGTAATTAGTCTTTTTCATAAATATATTAAGCCAAAATTGCCATCTCAAATAAATGATATAAGTAGATGAAACCTCGATTTATATCCTTAAGCTACTTGCTCGTACTTGGTTATATTGGCAATTCACTTAGTGCCCAGAACAATAGAACTTCTGAGTCAGGAATTCTAAAATTGGTAAATCCTATTACCGTTGAGTATTTAAATAAGAATTTGTCCAAGGACTTACCGAGACTGGTGTTGAACAAAAAGTCAGGTGAAAATCTAAGAAAGAAAATAAAGTCTGACCCACTTATTAAAAGTACATATGCATCCATAAAGTATAATGCAGAAATAGTATTAAAGAAAGAAGAAGGTCATTTCTGTTGATATTCCTGATAATCCAAGGTCTCAGAGAAATCAACTAGCATATCCAGAGATTTCCTCCATCGGATGAACATGCTTTCCATGGTTTATTTCATTGATAAGGATCCCATGATCTTAAACAGAATTAATGACGAAATAAAAGCAGCATGCAATTTTCCTACATGGAATCCTAAGCATTATTTAGATGTAGGTAAAATGTCTTTGGCAATTGCATTGGCAATTGACTGGACGGCTGGCAATCTTCCTGAATCAACGATCAGTCTGGCTAAGAGTTCCTTAATAGAGAAAGGCATTAAACCAAGTTGGCCAGAAAATGGTAAAACCCTGAGATGGGTTTATGGTACGAACAATTAGAATCTGGTTTGTAATGCGAGATGATTGCAGCATCCATCGCGATTGCTGAAGTAGATCCTGAATTAGCGACAAAAACGATAAAGCGATCCATAGATGGAATGGCGTATGCATTATTTGAATATGGACTTGATGGTGCCTACCCTGAAGGAGCTGTTTACTGGGGTTATGGAACCATG
>JBLIDB010000114.1:0-15293 GCA_047634015.1 Saprospiraceae bacterium | reverse complement strand
TTAGCTTTTGTATTTGGTATTGCAGTACTTCCAATATGATGAATTGAGTTTAAATTTTCTCCAAATATTTCAACCAAGTTCTCTTTTCATTTAAATACATTTCTTCCCAAATTGAATTATAGTCTACAATTTCAAATTATTGCTTCATTTATTTTTTCTTGATTTAAGTTTTATCGGTAATTGCGAACAACGTCTGTGCAAATACTACTCAGTAGCATTTATATCACCTATACATTTACTTTCCACCCGTTTCTAACCGGATATAGACGTTTATAATCGACTTTTATTCCATTTTTGCCATGGCTCTTTATTCTACAAATCCACTAAATTACGATATTCAATTATGTGCTTTAAAAAGCAAAAATAAAATCATAAAAGCCTTAGTAATCCAAAATAATTACTCCCCCACCCTCACATTTTCGAATAGAGAATACAAAATTGGAATAATGTAAAGTGTCAATAAAGTTGCCATAAATGTTCCTCCAATTACTGCAATAGCAAGTGGCACATTGGCTTCTGACCCCGATGTGGTTGCAAGCGCTGTTGGCAATAATCCAAATATTGTAGTTGCCGCTGTCATTAAGACTGGTCGGAATCTATCAGAAGCACCATTGATAACGGCCTCTGCTTTAGAAGTTCCTTCTTTCACTAATGCATTGATCCGGTCCAATAAGATATTACCATAAGATACCGATATTCCTACCATCATGATGATTCCCATGATGGACTGAATACTCAGATTTGTTCCTGTCAGCCACATCAACAACGCAACTCCTATCAATCCCAATGGAAATGCAAAAATGATAATCATCGGTTGCTTGAAAGACCTAAACAATGGTGTTATAATTAGAAAGGCCAATACAATTGCTAAGCCTAATCCTATACCCAATCCGCTAAACGACTTTTTTATAATATCCACCTCCCCTTGAAAGGTTACTTCGTAACCTGGAGGAAATGTCATTGCATCCAGCCGATCTTGGATCTCATCAGAGATACTTCCTACATCTGCACCATCTATATTTGCATAGACATTAAAAACTCGCGACAGGTTATGGTGATTTATCTCAACAGGGTTCGTTCCGTCAGTAATTTTAGAAAAATTACGAAAAGGCACAGTACGATCCAATGTCTTACTTCCTACGGCGACATTTTGTAATACAAACGGATCATCAATATATGCTTCTGGATACGTAACTCCGACGTAGTAGTGATTGCCATTACGTTCATCAATCCAGAATGATTTTTGAAAAGTAGCTGAAGAGTTTAGTGCCGAAACCATATTTTTAATAGCATCAACAGGTTCAACACCTAGTTCGGCTGCTTTGATTCTATCTATATCAATATTCTTCGCTGGTTGATCTATCCGCTGCAAGATACGCACATCCCGAGTCGCAGCAATAGTAGAAATTGTATCTTGAATGCGCTCTGCTAATTCACGAAGCACTTCTAATTTATTGCCTTTTACCTGAACATCTATTGGAGAAGGTTTCCCTTCATTCAGCGCGGCAGTAATCATACCTCCAGTATCAAAACTTACTTCCACTCCAGGAAACTGATTATGAAATAATCTTCTAATTCTACGCGCATATTCGAATGTACTCACTGTATGGGGTTCTTTCAATTGCACCCCTATAAAAGCATCCTGCGTCCCAGAGTTAGGCGTATAAGCCGCCGGTAGGTCGTAAAAGACACCAATATTGGAAATAAGCTGTTCGAGATCATCGCCGGTTTCTTTTCTAATTACTTCCTCCATAGCTGCAATCGTAGCTTGGGCATTTTGCAATGGAGTTCCAGATTCGGTTCGCACTTGAATTTCCATTTGACCGACATCTGACTGCGGGAATAGTTCGTATCCCATATTACGCAATAAAAATATTGACCCTATAAAAAGGAGCCCTGTTATTATCAAAACAGGGATACGTAATCTAAGCGCACTTTTCAAACTCTTCTGATAACCAATTCTCAATCGCTCTATAAATCGTTGAAAAAAATTGGGCCTCGAAAGCTGTACTTCAGAGGTAATTGTATCGCTGGACTCACTTCCCTTATATTTATTCCTAAATAGATACGCCGCCGCCAACGGCACCAATGTCAACGAAAATATATAAGATCCTATCATCGCTCCACCAACAGTAATTGCCAAAGGAGAAAATAGAAATTTGGTAATTCCTGCCAAAAATAAAACTGGAAAGAAAACAACCATGATTACCAAGGTTGATGCAAGTACGGGATTGGCCACTTCAAGCGCTGCATCTTTAGCCGCTACAAAAGCTTCCTTGCCCATCTGTAAATGACGGTCTATATTCTCAAGAACTACAATTGAATTATCTACCAGCAGTCCCAGTACTAAGGCCATCCCACCGAGCGTAATACTATTGATCGCTTGCCCTGTCAGATTCAAAACTATAAATGCAAATAAAATAGAAAGTGGCAAACTAATGGCCACCACGAGCGCCGATCTCCAATTGCCCAAGAATAGGACCAAAACAATAATTACCAGTACTAACCCTCCTAATCCAGCATTGGATAGTCCCGAAATAGCATTCCGTACATAAGAGGATTGATCAAAGATGACATTCAGATTCACATCTGAAGGCATTCGTTCTTTCAATCTTGGAAGTGCAGCTCGGACAGCATTGACAGAAGCGATGGTATTTGCCCCGGGACGTTTGAATATCGGAAGATAGACTTGTTCTTTACCAGAGACGCGAGCGATATTCGTCTGAATCGCAGAAGCATCCGCAGCTCGGCCTATATCCTTAATATATATTGGCTTTCCATTTTTATAGGTAATAACTATGTCATTGAAGTCCTCAACATCTATGATCATGCCTTTAGCATCGATACCATAGTTGATCTCTCCTATCTTGGCAATTCCAGAAGGAATCATCGTCGTATTCTTTTGAATCGCATCGTTGACTTCTGTTTGCGATATGCCAAGCGCTTCTAATTTCGCTGGATCTACAAAAATGAAAATCCTTCGTAATGCGCCTCCATAGGCAGCAGGTGCGATAATACCTTTTACCCCGCTCAACATTTGACGCAAATTATAATATGCTATATCATAAAGTTCCTTACCATTCTTGACATCACTACTTACTGTCAATAGCATTAGTGGTTTAGAAGCGGTTGGGTCAAATGGTTGTACCATCGGAGGAAGTGTCCCCGGAGGCTGATAGTACATATCACTCATGGCATAGGAAGAAGTATTGGCCATGGCTTCTGCAGGATCTACATCTTCACCATAGAAATTGGTCACGATACTGACGCCCATGATACTCTTAGAAAGTTGCTTTTCAATTCCTGGAGACTGACCCGTCCATCGCTCCATACGGCTCGTAATATCCTTCTCTACAACCTCTGCAGGCATACCAGGATATAAGGTTAATATCTGCATCGCCGACTTCTTGAATTGCGGCAATATATCCACTGGCATCCGAGGTATCAATACTCCCGCCAATACCAGTACGATAATTGAGAAGACGATAACGAGGTAGGGGTTTTTAAAAGAGAGATTTATCATATAGCAACTTCAGATTACAAGAGCACGATCCAATCGAGCGTTAAGAGTGATTTAAGAATAAACAAGATGACTACGAATAACCTAATTCATAAATCACTTCTATTCAAATCAATTCCAAAATACAGATCTGGTGTAAGGTAGTAAAAGCTCGCAATCTCAATAATATAGGACAAGAAGCGGAGACATCGGTAGTTCGAGATATATACTGAAAACAGTAGGCGGATCTGGCATAAGCATCTGTAAACTTCACAGATAAAGGTATACCCACATTAATCTGATTTGGGGTTCCAAATCTATTTTAAGGACAGAATATACCGACCTGCATAGGTGACGTATTCTAAATATCGGATACAGACCCAATCGATAGCACTTCGCACCACGTATAGTTACGGCTACGCGTTTCCGAATTCCATTTTCTGTTGGTTATATTTGCAATAGTAACGGTGAAATAATAACTTAACAGTTTAGACGTCTTTTTGATGCTTTAACTAAGTCAAAGTATCAAAAATTAACCTTTCTTAAAGTATTAACTAAGACTAAAATAAACTCGTGGAAATCACCAATTTTTAATTCACAGTTACTCAAGCGTAAATCTTACAACTATGAAACAACTCTTTTCTACTATTCTTCTTTTCGCCTTTACAATGAGCTTAGTGCAATGCCAAGCTCAAAAAGACGTCCTCAAAAGCATTGATAACAATACTGCGAAATATGAAAATATCGCCCATACTATCTGGGAATATGCAGAACTCGGATATCAAGAGGAGAAGTCCTCTACCCTTCTACAACAAACATTAAAAGAGGAAGGATTCAAGATAGAAACAGGAGTAGCTGATATTCCAACAGCGTTTATAGCAAGCTATGGAAGTGGCAAACCTGTGATAGGAATGCTCGCAGAATTCGACGCACTACCAGGTGTATCACAAGATGCAGTACCTACGCGCCAAGAGATCACAAAAGGAGGAAATGGACATGCTTGTGGTCATCACTTATTCGGAACGGCTTCAAGTGCGGCAGCCATAGCGGTCAAAGAATGGTTGGCATCAAGTGGCAATTCAGGAACCGTCCGTCTCTATGGAACGCCGGCAGAAGAAGGTGGTGCCGGTAAAGTATACATGGTAAGAGAAGGATTATTTGATGATGTAGATGCTGTGATCCAGTGGCATCCGGGAAGTAAGAATAGTGCAAGCGCCCGCTCATCTCTGGCAAATAAATCTGCTAAATTTAGATTTCACGGTATCGCATCTCATGCCTCTGCGGCTCCTCATAATGGAAGGTCTGCACTCGATGGGGTGGAAGCGATGAACTATATGACGAATCTCATGCGCGAACATGTAGACTCTGACACTCGTATTCATTATGTAATTACAAATGGTGGTCTTGCACCAAATGTAGTTCCAGAATTTGCAGAAGTATTCTACTATGTACGTCATCCAGATATGGATGTAGCAAGAGAGACATTCGAACGGGTAGCTAAGGCGGCTGAGGCTGCCGCAATGGGAACCGGAACTACGATGGACTACGAGATTATTCATGGACTCTACAATGTCAAACCCAATGAAACGCTCGCAAGAATGGTACATGCCAACTTAAGCGAGATTGGAGGCTTTACATATACAGATGAGGAATTGGCTTTTGCCAAAACTATCAAGGAAACGCTTCCAAAACGAATGCAAACCGACCTTGGGGCCGTGGCGGAAATAGTGCCTTTTGAGATCATAGAGAAAGGATCTGGAGGTTCTACAGATGTAGGAGACATCAGTTGGGTCGTGCCTACTGCTGGACTTAGCACCGCTACTTGGGTGCCTGGCACTTCTGCACATACTTGGCAAGCTGTGGCAGCAGGTGGAATGAGTATCGGACACAAGGGAATGATCATAGCCGCTAAGGTTATGGCAACAAGTGTAATAGATCTATTTGAAGATCCAAAGATTATCACTAAAGCTCAGGCGGAATTAGATAAAAGAGTAGGACCAGATTTTAAATACCAAGCACTACTTGGAGATCGTAAGCCACCGTTGGATTATAGGAATTAGAGATCCGTTTGCATAAATGCAATAGCCCCGTTTAGGGACTATTGCATTTATGCTTTGTTCACTATCGGTTTCATTTGATCTCTTCTAAAAGCTTAAAACTTCCAATTAAATTACAATATGTTTTAACCAAAAATTTGTTCTTTCATATCTGAGGTAAAAGCTTTATCACCAACTTCTCTACTCTTATGGTAGAATTGTCTTTCTGGTATAGATCTGTATCTTTTTAGGTGTTTGCATAGTTGCAGAGACGTTCCAACCTTAATCTGCAAAATGTTTTGCCGTAACCTTACTTATTTCGTTAATTGCCACTGTGACTACGCTGATCTATTCATTGTATTTTTATAATTACTAATCAATGATAGTTACCAAATCCTCTTTGCTTTTACGAACTTTTTTTAGGTTGACTAACCAATCATTTCCCTCATCTCGGTATCCAAGAGTAAGTATGACACAACTTCTTAGTCCTTTTTCTTTTAGTCCCAAAATCTCATCCACTTTTTCAGGTTCAAAGCCTTCTAAAGGCGTAGCATCTACCTCTTCAAAAGCTGCCGCAGCGAGCCCCATAGAAAATCCAATATAGGCTTGTCTAGCGGCATGTGCGAAACTAACTTCAGGATCTTGTTTAGGATACATACCTAATAACATTTGACGATAATTCTCCCAACCCTCATTTTTAAACCCTCTAACTTCATTGGTTAAATCAAACGATTTATTGATTCTATCTTCTGTATATTCCTCCCAAGCAGCAAAAATTAAAAGGTGAGAACAATCCGTTATAACAGATTGATTCCAAGCAACTGGTCTAATTTTTTCTTTTACTTCTTGATTGGTAATTAATATTACTTCAAAAGGCTGTAATCCACTGGATGTTGGAGCAAGCGAAATTGCTTCAATTATATTGTCAATTTTCTCTTGAGCTACTTTTTTACCATTCATGGCTTTTGCAGCGTATCTCCAATTTAATTTATCTAATAATTCCATATATGTTTTTTACTACTTTCCAATAAAAGAGGTTTATACCTCTCTCGTTTTTTTTGAATCACTTGTTTCCGACAAGAGTAAGAATATTTTGTTTTACGTAATTCCCTATTTCATTTCCAAGACAATGACTTGCTTTGAACTACACCTAAAATAAATAACCAAATAGATTCCTGATATTGACGATTCTAAACCTGCTTCTGAAAATGAATTAAATGAACAAGTAGATAGTGAACAAGCTATAATCCTATAATTCCTATTTATTATAAAATAGAAACATCATTATCTTCAGCGCCTAATTTACGTGGAGTGGAATGAGCAATCTACAGGTTTTATAAGCTTTTAAATCTCAGCATCCATTAGATCCGTTACCACATGATATCGCGGATCGTCAATAGATCGCTCGATTACATCTTCGAATTCAGGATTGTGCTTTACTAATAGGTCGATACATTCTGGACTTAAGTGGGTGAGCTTTATTCCTTTCCCCATATCCAGATATCTATTACCGATAGTCCGTAATGCTTCGATCGCTGAATGATCGCTTATACGAGATTCCATGAAGTCTATTTCAATATTCTGTGGATCTGACTTGGCATCGAACTTCGTCACGAAGTTCTGCGTAGAGCCAAAAAACAATGGACCCCAGATCTCATATACTTTTGTGCCATCTTCTTTGATGCGCTTACGTGCTCGAATCATTGTGGCATTATTCCACGCAAATACGAGTGCCGAAATAATAACTCCAGCTATAACTGCAATGGCAAGATCTTGCCATACGGTGATCGCAGAAACAGCGATTAATACAAAAGCATCTGCGAGTGGAACCTTATGCAATATTCTAAAACTACTCCATGCAAATGTTCCGATCACTACCATGAACATGACACCTACCAATGCGGCAATTGGAATTTGTTCTATAAGAGGGGCACCAAATAATATAAAGCACAAAAGTGCAACAGCTGCCGTAATACCGGATAGTCTTCCTCTTCCTCCAGAATTAACATTTATGATAGATTGTCCTATCATAGCACAACCTCCCATACCGCCAAACAAGCCATTTAGAATATTCGCTCCTCCTTGGGCGACACATTCGCGATTACCACTACCACGAGTTTCTGTTAATTCATCTACAAGATTCAATGTCATCAATGACTCAATAAGACCAACAGCAGCCAACAAAAAGGCCGTAGATAATATCAATCCCCAGTGTCCATCAAGGGTTGAGAAAAACCCAAATAAATCAGATTGGAAAGTAGGTAGGCCTCCTTGGAGTCCTGTTCCTCCGCCGTCTCTTATAAAAGATCCTACTGTACTTACATCCACACCTCCGAATATCGTAATGGCGGCTACAACAAGAATCGCCATTAAGGCAGAAGGCAATACTTTGGTTATTTTGGGAAGCCCCCACATGATAACCATTGTCAATCCTACTAATCCTAACATGGTCCACATAGCAGTCCCTTGCAACCACTGTGGCGTACCGTCTATAGTCTCTTTAAATAGCCCTAATTGAGATAAGAATATTACTATCGCCAATCCATTTACAAATCCCATCATCACAGGATGCGGTATCAATCTTACAAACTTTCCTAATTTGAAAACACCCGCTATTATCTGTATTCCCCCAACAAATAAGAGGGTAATAAATAACCATTGAAGGCCCAGGTTCTCTATGGGCTGTGCCAATGCTAAGCCTGCTTCATTTCCTTGTTGGATCATATGAACCATGACTACTGCCATTGCTCCCGTAGCTCCTGAGATCATTCCAGGCCGCCCTCCAAACATAGCCGTAATTATCCCCATCATGAATGCACCATAGAGACCTACTAATGGGTCTATTCCTGCAACAAATGAAAATGCTACTGCCTCTGGAACAAGCGCTAATGCTACTGTTAAGCCAGAGAGAATATCATTCTTGGGATTGAAGGTGAAATTTCTAAATATGCGATTCATAACTTTTCCTTGACGATAAGATGGGCTCGGATCGTAATAGAATCCGAACTAAAAAGTGAGCAAAGGTAGGGCTAAACCACATATATAACACCTGACACTAATATGACAAGCAAATAGTATTAGGCATTGGGCCAAATAGTCGAAATTAGAAATTGTGCTAACGACAATAGACATATATAAAAATGAAGTTCTAGGCGTTAGAACACGATTATTTTTTCATTCAATAGGCCAGAACCTCAATAAATTGATTAAAATTGAGTCAATTGATATATTAGAACCAGTCCTAAAGTCCAAAACTTATGAGCAATGCCGCCATTTCCATCTTCGCTTTTAGTATCTATGAAATTATCGTTGGGATCGGTTTCTTATTTATTCCGAATGTTCTCCTTCCTCTATTCAAACTCCCTCAAACCCATGAGCCATGGATTAGAGTAGTTGGAGCTATGGCCCTATTGATTGGATTCTATCATGTCAATATAGCTCAGATGGAACTGAGCTCTTTCTATTGGATTACTATCAATGGTAGGCTTGGGTTCGCAGCTGTAGTTGCACTCTTTGTTATTATGAAGAAAATCCCACCTGTCTTATTGCTGTTTGGAGTTGTAGACTTAATCGCAGCCGCATGGACTTATTTAGCAATGACTTACTAAACTTAATAATTAAGAATATAAATTGAGAATTGATGTGGCTAAAGCCTAAATTCGGTTTTATTAGCTACTTTCCATCTCCTAAAGGCGAACGGTAATCCATGTATAAAAGACCAAGTCTAGTTAATCACCTTACTTTTTCGTCATATCTCCAATACTTCCTAAAGAATTAAACCAACGAAGTTAACTGTTTTCCAGAAGGCCAATTTTTCACAAAAAACATCTACAAACAGTAATAATAGTATAAAACAAAAATTCTAATTAGAACTACCTATACTAAGGTTAAACTGGTTCGTGAAACCAAATCTTCTTTGAGTGCAGCATATAATGACCTAAATTTTCAAATTTATCCTAACCCATTTTGCGTCTTGTAAATTACCGTCAGTTTTAACTGCCTGACAAAAGCTCCCCTGCAATATTGACTTTAGCCACATAATTACAGGAACCCTCAAGAAATGAAAATGTTCTCTTGAGATATTTATCTCACCTCAGCTTGACTCTATTGACACTAACTTTCAATATGACTTATCAACACTTCCGGATTCAATATCCAAGCAGGATCCAATTCACTTTTAATCGCTTTTAGAGACCTATCGAAAACGCTTGATTTCTGTCGGTTGTAGTGCGGTTGATGATCTTTGCCTACTGCGTGATGATGTGTAATGGTTCCGCCGAGTTCTATAATCTTATCAGAGACGATAGCCTTAATTTGATCCCACTGTTCTATTTCATTTCCTGTTTGACCTTTGGCCATGATTGTATAATAAGGTGCAGGACCATCTGTATAAAGATGTGTAAATCGACAAGTTATAAACCCTCCTCCACAGATTTCCTGCATTGCGGATTGAGCAGATTTTATAATTCCATCATGGAATTTTTCATATTGATCCCAAGTGACGGCCGTTTCAAAAGTCTCTACGATACAGCCTTTCTTCATCATCTCATCTCTGAGGTAAGGCGCATCTAAAAAAGACTTCTTCCAAGAATCCGCGGCAGCATCTCTTTTCCCTTCTTCTTTCTTTACCGCAAACTTTCCTTTTAGTGATGTACAAATCGTTAATGCTTCTTCCATCAACCCACTTACATTATGATTGTGAGATTCGAATCCTAAGATCAATACCGTATGAGCCCCATCCCCTAATCCATTAGAAAATGCTTCCATCGGATCTACTAATCGCGCATTACTTGGATTCAATCCTGATTGAGCAACAACTCTACACGTTTCTACTGCATCCTTCCAATTAGAAAATTGAACAGTCTGAGCAACTTTGTATTTAGGAATGTCTTGAAGTCTCACCCAAGCTTCTGTTATAATCCCAAATATACCTTCGGATCCAGAGATCAATCTTTCTTCACTTGGACCCGCACCTGATCCTGGAAGTCGTCGAGATTGCATTATTCCAGTTGGAGTAACAACTCTCACAGCTTGTACGAACTCATCAATATGCGTAAACAGGGTCGCAAAGTGGCCTCCAGACCTTGTCGCAATCCATCCTCCTAAAGTTGAAAATTCAAAGCTCTGAGGAAAGTGTCTCATCGTCAGACCATGCTCTTTAAGTCCTTGCTCTAATGCAGGACCAAATATCCCACACTGTATTCTGGCACATCGACTCTTTTTATCAACTTCAAGAATTTTGTTGAAGTGTTTCATATCTATAGTAATCACCCCTCGATACTTGTCACTGATGCTCGGTTCTATACCCCCTACGACTGAAGTGCCTCCTCCAAATGGAATGACACTTACATCATTTGCAGAAGCGAATTCAAAAATCTCAAGAATCTCTGCCTCTGTACTTGGATATGCTACATAATCAGGAGGATTGTCAAACTGACCATGAAGTCCACGCCATATATCTCTGTAAGATTTGCCAAAGCAATGAGAAGCTCTATCGAATTTCGCCTTACTACAAATTTTGCTAAGTGCCTCATCAAGCTCAAACCTCGGTTCTCTCAAAATCAATTCATCAAGCGTAGGTGCTGTAATATCCGAGAAGGCTTCTATCCCAAGGCTTGCTTTTAACATACCTGCAAATTGGTCCATTCGAGTATCATCAACTTCATACCCATCATATCCCCAACCCCAAAAACTAAGTTTGCTTGCATCCATGAATTTTATACTTTAATGTTGTTCTAAAAGTAGAGAAAAAAGCGCCATATCGGTCATGACCATATCTACTTCGATATCAATATCCCAAAGCATAATTGGCATAATTGACGAATCAGAAAGTGTTAGTGGCCGACAGAAGTACCATTTAATGGCACTTTCATGCGTTAAATTCAATAATATGGTTGCATTTTTACGACGAAGTATTAGAGGATTCCAAAATCTCACATCAATGACAAACCATACTTCACCACCTACCAGAGCACAAATCTCACGCGGAGCTATCAAAAGGATGCATATCGAGATGCGTCATTTAATCATCAGAGGGGGTTATAAACCGATGGGAAGATCCGGTGAGGCAATGATCGAATCTCTACTTTCCATCAACCCTGAGATCTATGGGTCCATTGCGGATCCCGAGCGAGTGGAATTAACGGGATTACTCTATGTCTTTCAACGATTACCACAAGCCATAGAAGAATGTCGTTATATCAAGCTGATAACGAGAGAAGGTTTCGAAGATTCATCTTTCACACCTATCATTCCATCAAAACGGAGAAGAAACTGCTACCGCATCGACGAAGAGCAAATGTTCATAGAGATGACACGGGGGCAAAGTGATGTCTATGATGTTTTGACACACTTGACATTCATGTATAACGAAGCAGAGAAAATCGCTCGAAATGCCCTTAGTGGACGAAATCAACCGAGCCGTACCTGGAAAATGATCAAGAAAATCGTTGCTGCAAAAGACCATGAAGAAAAAATGGATCGCCAAGTTGCGATTTCATATTTAAGCACTTTGTTTGGTAGAACATTTGAAGAAACTTCGAAAGCCTGCCAAGATTTTGAAGGCTCAGAAGATGTAAATGATCTATTCTCAATCTGCTATTGGTTAGGAAAATTAGCGCTTCAGGAAATCTTAGAAAGTAACGATAGGGAGATATTCTTCTCTACTGCTTTAAGAGAAATGTTGGGTCATCATACCTATGGAGAGCGATGGGCGAATCACATCAAGAAATATATGATGGACAAGGATCTCCTTCATAAGCCTATCCATATCATCAGCTCCAATATGCATAGCGTGATGAATAGCCTCTATGCTAAAAAAGTACTCGAGGCAAAATTCAAGAAGCACTCGATTATAGAGATCGCTCATGAACTTAGTAAGTCGGCTAATAAAGCACTAAGTAAGAAAGTCAAAAAGTACGCCTCGGAACATGGCATGTCGAATCTCTATGACGATAGTGGAACAAATATCTCCGTGCAGATTATTGACCTTTCTAAAGTCGATCCTAAGTCCTTGGCTATACTTGGAGATAAAAAGGACATAAAGAGTGACGATATTATTATCGTCATGGATTATGCGTTTGGGAAGCAGGCATATGAGACCATGGATGAGTTGCTGAAGCCTTATGAATCCCAATCCAAAAGAATAAAGCTCGATATACGTTCTGTGAACATAATGGGCAAGGCCGGGATACTCTGTGGCGAGAAAGGTGATATTATGATTCCTACAGCGCACATATTTGAGGGTTCTACGGACAATTACCCTTTTGAAAATGCCCTCTGCGGTGGACCGTTTAGCGAAATGGATATTCCCATATTTGAAGGACCTATGATCACTGTACTTGGCACCTCCTTACAGAATCAAGATGTGTTGCAATACTTCCTAAAATCTTCATGGGGAGCCATAGGACTCGAGATGGAAGGCGCACATTATCAGAAAGCGATCCAGGTAGCTTCTAAAATCAGAAAAAGCATCTCCAGTGATGTGACTTTGCGCTATGCATATTACGCATCGGATAATCCACTAAAAACAGGAAGCACCTTGGCGTCCGGAAGCTTAGGATTAGATGGAGTAAAACCTACTTATGCAATTACACTTGCGATTATAAAAGGGATCTTGAATCAAGATTAAGATTCCAATTACCAAAAGTTGTGTTATTTACATAGCTATTGGTTTTTATAGACGTAGTATCGGCATTTAAAGTGTTCCCGGTTTTACAATCTATAAATCGTACATTTTTAATTTGATGGTTCTCATCAAAACCTTCAATGATTATGTCTCCAAAATGAGCGGTCATATTTTCAAATAAGCGTCCGTTAATATGCCCTCTTTCGGCTTGAAAACCATTACTGTTACTATAACTTTGTCTTTTCTACTCTAAGCTCAATGTGGACTGCCCTCATTAGGATTACCTGTAGTTGATATTATTAGTTTGAAATCATATTCACCCTCAGTATTTGCAATCACCCTTGTAAGTTTCATGAAGAGTATAGCAGTGGCAGAAGCGAAATAATTGAAACACAAAGATTACAAAGTAGTACCGAATCAAGAACTCATTTTCCTCGAATCCGCAAATATAAGTGGATCTTTTTTTAGAGTTTTCCTGTGACAGGAGGAGTCTCACGTACTGCTGTAAATGATCAAGCAGGTGCTCGAGCTGGTATGGCAGGCATCTTTGCCGCTATTTTAATAATCTCACTTTACTGTTTTTTACAAAGTATTTCTACTATTACCTCAAGCTATTTTGGCCTCCATAATTACGGTGGTAGTATTATGTCTAATAGAACTTACTGAAGCAAAAGCAGGTGCGGAAGGCAAACAAGTCTGATCTTTGCATGTTGGTTATCACTTTTTTAGCAACATTTACTTCCGGAATCGAATTCGACATTGGAGTCGGATTTTTATTATCCTTAGCTAAGATAATCTATTTTACGTCTATGCCTCATGTTGCTGAATTTGGAAATATTCCCAGCACTTTCGTTTATCGAAATACCTCAAGATATGATGATGTCTTCACTATTGATGATATACTTATTATTAGATTTGATAGACAATTGTATTTTTAAAATACGAATTTATTCAAAGAAAAAAAGAAGAATTAGTGAATACAGAAGCAGACGAACTTAAACATATAATCCATAGTGCTGAGCGCATAAATGGGCTTAATGGCAGTGCATTACATATTTTAGAAGAAATTATTGAAGACCAAAAAACAGCAGGTAGGCAAGTCCTAATAACGGGTATAAAAGGTCAATTTTGGGATGCAATGAAAAAAGGAAATCTTGCTAAAAAAATCGATACAGGAAATAGCTTCCTTAATGTCCAATACGCTGTTGATTATATTTCTGGTAACATGCCGAGTAGTATAAAACAAATGAACAAGACTATCAATAGTCAAGTATCCATTTAGTTATCATTTCAATTTTCTGAATGGGGGTCCATTTTTTGTATTGTTCAAATTATTCTAAACTATAAAGTTATTTAGAACCTAACTTTTTTTTCAAAAATAGAACTTAAGCTTAATCTCTTTCTAAGTAACTTTATCTTGAAACATTAATATCACCTTATGGAAGACTTACTGGCAGCGAGATTACAAATGGCCATTTCCCTTGGTTGGCATATTATTTTTGCTTGTATTGGCATGGCTATGCCATTTTTTATGGCTCTTGCCGAATGGAAATGGATAAAAACTCAAGATGTGGTCTATCTTGACCTGGCAAAATCTTGGTCCAAGGGAGTGGCAATATTCTTTGCATTTGGAGCGGTATCAGGCACTTTACTTTCCTTCGAATTAGGATTGTTATGGCCCACTTTCATGGAACATGCCGGACCTATATTCGGAATGCCGTTTTCACTTGAAGGCACAGCATTTTTTGTGGAGGCTATAGCTTTAGGTGTATTTCTATATGGATGGGATAAAATCTCCCCTATGGCTCACTGGATCTAAGGCCTAATAGTAGGAATCGCGGGTGTTATGTCAGGAATCTTTGTTGTAGCGGCCAATGCTTGGATGAATAGTCCTTCGGGATTCGATTATATAAATGGAGAATATGTCAACATAGATCCTATTGCTGCGCTTTTCAACGATGCTTGGTTTACGCAAGCTATGCACATGACATTCGCCGCTTTTGCAAGGTATCCGTCCGAGCTACCCCAACTTGCATAAAACGGATGGCCTCATGAACTTTGCGTAAAAATAAATATGCGAATAAATTATGAGGAGTTTGCCGATTCCTATTCAAAAAGTGGATTGAGTATG
>JBLIDB010000113.1:0-15389 GCA_047634015.1 Saprospiraceae bacterium | reverse complement strand
CTCAAACTGATAGCGATAGGACTTCTCACTTAATCCACCTTGTCGCTCCATTTGGAGGAAATTCATCCGACCCCTGTGGCTCAAATAAAGAAGAAGTATTTCCTTTATAAACCGCTGCCGTGACTTATTCAGATCGTTCATTTTTTGTAATATTGTCGAAATCAGGCTTTTGCCTGTCATAAATGCGTCTTGTGTAATCATTTTGTTGTAACTCGTGATTACAGGTTGGACCTAAGTATTCAACTCACGCATTTATGTTTTTAGTATCATCTCTTTTATTCCGAACCATTGAGTAATATAACTTACTTTAATAGTGCAGTTGCTATGGAAGAGTCGGAATTAAAGCTGATTCCAAAGGCAGATTTCTCCATGCTACTTTATAATCAGCGAGACTTTGCAGCGAGGTTTATAAAACTTATTGCGTCTACTGCTGAAAGCACAGAGCAGCATCTTATCGATCTGGCATATAGTTCTGTTCGGTACAAAGTTGCAAGAGCAATACTCAACTGTCAAGAGAATGATATAGAATCTTCACAGATTCAAATTAGTAGAGAAGATCTTGCCTCTATGGCGGGCACTGTAAAAGAAACGTTGATTAGAACCCTTTCTGATCTTAAAAAAGAAGGCGCGATAGGCATAGATGGGTCTCATCTCACTATACTGAACAGAAAGATGCTTGAGGCGATTCCTCAATAGTTGATGTGACCTAAGTTATATCAACTGATGTTTTTTTTTCTTTCCATTAAATTTAATTCCGAGCATATTCCCAAGAAGAATAGGAAAAGCAAGAAAAGCAAGTAGCGGTACGCCGGCAAAAAATGCTCCAACTACTATGGCCATCATGATGTAGAATCTAATTATAAAAGTCCCGAAATCTATATTGAATAATTCCATTACGCTATTTTATTTAATTATTTATACTTGAGTCCACTCCGGAAAGTGAGGATCATCAGAAAATGGAAGATTTTGGATGATATTTTTATTTTTTGAACCTCGGTGATGCCTGAGCATCAGGGAGTTGAGAATAATGGAAATATCGCCAAAAGGGCCGTTTCCCGATATTATGACTTTCTGGAGTGGACTCATACTTTAAGAATAGGACCCCCATAAGCCGAATTGGGTATTCAATATCATCGGATTGATTGATATTGATCATTCTTTGTGATTTTATTGATGGAATCCTTGATCTTTCTACACAATAGGGAGCGATTCTTAGAGTTTTATAGTTTGCTTACAATGGCTTATTTATGAGACTATTTAGGAAGGTTTTTTTATTGACAAGTGCGATGCTATTTGCCTTAGCGGTCGGTGCACAAGAAGATAATTTGTATTGGGTAGGAGGCACTGGTGATTGGAACGACTCTAATAACTGGTCCTCGACTAGCGGTGGAATAGGTGGCGAAGTAACTCCTAATATTCAGTTCAACGCAATTTTTGATGCGAATTCTTTTGATGCACGTGCACAAGTTGTGACAATTTCAGGGCCTGTTTTTTGCAACAGCATGAATTGGACGGGAGTAACCAATACGCCTATCTTAGATGGGGATCCCACATCGATTGTCAATGTTCATGGATCTTTGACATTTGTTGCAGGAATGCGACATTTCTTCGAGGGGAATTATGAATTTAATCATGGTGGAGGAACGAATATTATTACCGTAGCAGGAAATTTTTTTTCCGGAGACATCATTTTTGAAGGCCAAGGTGAGTGGATATTTGCTGATGCCCTGATTGTTTTTGGTACAATTGAATTTCGAGAAGGAGTATTTAGGACTGGTAACAATTCTATAAATGCGTTCTCTATTTATTCGGATTTTCAAAATATAAGAGTATTTGATTTTGAGATGTCTGATATTATGCTTATGCAACAGGCTCCTGGAATTCCTTCGAGTGCTATATTTGGCGGAAGCAATCTTACCTGGTTAAATTCACAACCATCTTTTATCTTTTCAGGAGAAAGTTCATTTCTTCAACTTGAGGGCGATGCCAATTTCCAGTTTGCAGAAGTTCGATTTAAGTCCGATAATTCATTGTTGAGTTCCATGACAGACCTTCCTCCAATAATAGAGAGTTTAAGCTTCAAATTTAATGGGGAGATTATAGGAAATCATATCATCAATGAATGGACATTGTCCATGGGACATACTGTGTTCTTGTCTAATGGAAGCAGACAATCGGTTGATATTATTAATACTGGCGATATCTGCGATGGATTAGCAAGTCTCATTCTGAAAGATGATGCAGGTACCAATGCTACCTTATTTTTTGATTTTTCTCCTTTTAGTTTGGATGGGCTCTTTCTAAGAGGTGTTCATGCCGATAATTCTGATAGCAGGACTATCACATTATTCAATTCTCAGGACGGTGGAAATACAGGAGATGTATGGGTTATTCAAAATCTTAATTCTAATAATAAATTTTGGATAGGAGGGACAGGAGATTGGAATGATAGAGCACATTGGTCTGATTCTCCGGGTGGTCCGGGTGGAGCCTGTCTTCCGAAACCTAATGACAATGTATTTTTCGATGATAACTCATTCGTAGGTCAGCCGAATGCTCAAGTCTCTGGAATTACCCCAGTGTTTTTAAATAATTTTTCATTTTCAGCCTCTAATTTTAATGGTAGAATTGAACTTCCCTCTTTATATCTAAATGGAAACCTCTTTTTAACAACATTCGTTTATTGGAACATCCCTAATGTTTATTTAAATGGTAATGATCAAGCTGGTAGCTCTGGCAACACAGATGTACAGTTTATAAGTACTGGACCAGTGGCACTCATTAATCTTACTTCTCAGAGTCAACGAAGAGTGATCATAGAGTCTGATATGATTCTCAGCGGGACATTGTCGATAGGAGGTATTGGGAATATTGCGCAATTCATTGCTTCTGGTCATGTAATTACTGCCGAACGTGTTATTTCGATAAATTCAGAAGCACGATTAGTTTTTGATAATGCGATGTTCATAATATTTGGAGAAAGAGATGTAGATGAAATGCCCCTTATTATTCTAGACCCTACGGGTGGTATTACTGCTAATTCTAATGGTGACGAACCTATATGGCAATTAACTGGACTAATTACAGGACTTGAAACAGATGTTGTGATCGGACCAATCGAATTCAATGACCCAACAGGTGTAGGCATAATAATATCAAGTTCGGGTACTGCTGGTTCTTCTTCTGTAACTTTTCAAGGTGATGGTGTTATTAGTGGTGATACATGGAATATTGAAGACTTAATTCTACGACCTGGTCATACATATCAGATAGATCCCAATACGGATGTATTTATTGGAAGTATGGATGCTTTGGGTACAGTCTGTTCTCCAATTTCAATTCAATCTACCGAACCTGGAAGACGAGCAGAGATTGAATTCACGGATACTAATAACTTGCAATTAGAGTATCTCCTTCTTAGAGATCTAAGTCCGACTCCATTGGCCACAGGTATATATGCCGGTGATGGTAGTGCTGATAATGGAAATACAACAGGATGGATATTTCCCACAGAAACGAATCAAAGATTTCTCGGGGACAACGATATAATAGCTTGCGCTGATAGTTCAGTGGTTTTAGAACCATTTCTGGCAAGCGAAATTGATAGAATAGATTGGAATGATGGAGAGAGTGCAGCAACTGCATATATCGCTCTGGGACCTACTAATCAAGAAGTAGTGGCCCATGTATTCTTCCTTGATGGATGTGATTTATTTGATACTATTAATGTGATGTTTGATCCGACCTTCACCGTTGACTTAGGTATGGATACTACAATCTGCGAAGGCGAAAGTCTTCGATTAGAGGTGACTATACCATCAGATACATATACATGGAGTACTCAAGAAACAGGGCCTGTTATTAATGTATCCCAAAGCGGAACCTATACTGTAGATGCTTCGCGTGGGGCATGTCGCGCCTCCGATGATATTATTGTAGAACGAATAGAAGTAGAGGATTTCACACTAGGACAGGATACTACACTCTGTGAGAATACGGCGTATATACTTCAAGCTCCTAATCTCACTTCAGGAGGCTATATATGGAATGATAGCAGTAGTTCTAATACGTTGATCGTCCAAATTCCTGGAATTTATTGGGTAGAAGTCGGCCAAGATCGTTGTACGCTGCGTGATTCTGTAGAAATATCTTACGATCCGATTATCACGATTAATTTGGGTCAAGATACGACCATTTGTGAAGGTGAAACGCTTAGTCTTGATGCATCCAATGCTATGGCAAGTTTTCAATGGAGTACAGGAGATAGCGTGGGGATTATTAGTATATCGGAAAGTGGCACCTTTACTGTAGATGCGATAAGTGGGGCATGTCAGGCTTCAGATGAGATTACTGTCAATCGAATAGAAATAGAAGATTTTACTTTAGGTCAGGATACCACACTTTGTGAGAATACAATATATACCCTTCAAGCGCCCAACTTAAGTTCAGGAGGATTTGTATGGAGTGATGGAAGTAGTGCAAGTACACTTATGCTCCGTGATTCTGGGATCTATTGGGTAGAAGTAGGGCAAGATAGATGCCTACTTCGGGATTCTGTAACCGTGTCTTTTGATGATAATATTAATCTTGATCTTGGAGGAGATACGACGATTTGTGCTGGTACCAGTTTCCAATTAGATGCTGGAGCAGGAATGGATTCTTATACTTGGAGCACGGGAGTTACAGATCAGTTCCAGCCGATTACAATCACAGATAACTATGAAGTAGAAGTAACAAGAGGCGCATGTCGAGAACAGACTTTTGTATTTGTAGGCGTAAGCGATATAGCCGAATTTGATATAGGACAGGATACAACATTGTGCGGTGGAGATTCATTGAGCCTAACACTACCGATGGTTGCAGGAGGAGAGATGTATCAATGGTTTGATGGAACAGGCGATATGGCTAAGGACATAACAAGCAATGGGGATTATTGGTTAGAAGCTCAAGAGGGACAGTGTACGAGAAGAGATAGCATCAACGTAACTTTTGATGCGCCAATAACATTGGATATTGGTAGTGATACAGTCCTTTGTGCTGGAGAATCTATACTCATTGATGCAGGTCCAGATATGGATTCTTATTCATGGAATACTGGTAGTATGGCCATGTCCATAAATGCGACCACAGAAGACACATATGAAGTTACCGTTACCAGAGGTGCTTGTACTCAAGTAGATCAGAGGTTGGTTTCTATTGTTAGTATCCAACCATTCTCTATTGGAAATGATACCACTCTTTGTGAAGGTGATGACTTGATATTAACCTATCCCGCCACGGCGCTTCCCCAGAGCCTTTGGTCAGATGGATCAAGAATGGATTCACTAATAGTAAATAGCACGGGAACCTACTGGCTGGAAGTTGGTGCTGCAAATTGCGCTCAGAGAGATAGTATCAATATATCGTATGACCCCTTGCTTTCTATAAACCTTGGGAGTGACACAACCCTATGTGCAGGGGATACCTTAAGAATAGATATAGATACTCCTGTAGATGGATATAGATGGTCTACTGGAGAGACAAGCCCTAGTATTTCCATTTCAGCAACTAGCTTAATATGGATCCAGACACTAAGTGGCACATGTACGCAGTTTGACACATTGAATGCCCAGTTTATAAGTCTTGATGGACTAAATATTGGGAGTGATACAACACTTTGTGAAGGAGAGATACTCTCAGTAAATGCCAATCTATCTGTTGTTAGCCAATACGAATGGACTGATGTGTTAACAGGAGCTGTAGTTTCTAATGATCCTATATTTGATGTAATGCAATCTGGATCCTATAATGTAGTCGTATCAGCAGAGCGTTGTGAAACTTCCGATGATATAATGGTAGGTTTTGATCCTGCGATTAATTTTTCAGGCTTAGGTCCTGATACCGCATTATGTCAAGGAGCGTCTATTGATTATAATTTTGCTATTGCAAATGCGGAGTACATATGGCAAGATGGTTCTGTAAATGGAGAGTACTCCATATCGGGTCAAGGCGGAACCTATAGTCTTCAAGTAATTAGAAATACTTGTATTGCAAACGATACGATTGAAGTTCAAATTAATGACCTTCCGACAGTTGATTTGCCAATAGATCTTGCATTTTGCGAAGGTGAAATGCGAACGTTAGAGCTGAGCAGCAATGCTACCTCTTTCTTATGGTCGGATGGTAGTACTGATTCGATTCTAATTATAAGTCAAGCGGGTAGTTATAATATTGTTGTCAGTGATGGTGCCTGCGAGAACTCGGATTCTGTTTTAGTAAGTGTTAATGCATTGCCAATAATCGAATTAGGATCTGATACAAGTACATGTGAAGGTAATTCCATTACAATTGGAGTTACAGCTCAAAATTTGATTCCAATTTGGAATACTGGAGAAGTCACTTCAGAAATTACAGTAATGGATGCTGGGAATTATATTTTAACTGCTACAGATAGCAATGGATGTGCGGCTGTCGATTCTATAGAATTGTTGGTAAATGAAGCGCCGATCTTTGCTTTAAACGAAAGAACAGGATTATGCGAAGGAGATGCAGCTACTATTCAGGTAGAAGTTCCTTTTGACGACATCATATGGAGTACTGGTGAAACAACGAGTATTATACAAGTGTCATCAGAACAAATACTCTGGGCAGAAGCATCTATAGGTACATGTTCATTTAGAGATAGTACAGATGTTATAGTTCAAGAATTGCCGATAGTAAACCTTGGATTAGATACAACGATATGTGAAGGACTCTCATTAACAGTTGATGCTATGTATCCAAATGCTACTTATACTTGGAGCTCTGGAGAAACAAGTGCCTCAATCTCACTAAGTGCTGCAGGTGATTATAATGTTATAGTTGATGTGGGAGGCTGTACTGCCAATGATGATTTAGTCTTGTCATTGAGTCCGACGCCTTCCATAGATCTGGGAAGTGATTTGATCCTTTGTGAGGGAGAATCTACTTCTTTAAGTTCTGGAGCAGCCCAGGGAACGATTACGTGGTCTACTGGTGAAGCAGGAATGCAAATCACTGTTGCGGATGGCGCAACATATACTGCGACAGCAGACCTCAACGGTTGTACTGCTAATGATGAAGTATTAGTAAGTATAGAAGCTACGCCAGTATTCTCTCTCGGAGATGATATTGCTATTTGTGATCAGCTAAGTACGTCGCTTACGGTAGATATAAATAATGCTGATGTCCTATGGAGCACAGGAGACAATAGTCGATCTATTACTGTAACACAAGAAGGAACATATAGTGCTACTGCGGTGACACCTAATGGATGTGTATTTACAGATGAAATTGATATTTCTAAACGCGAATGCCAGCGATTTTCAGTCTACAGACCGAATGTCTTTGCGCCGCTTGGAGGAGAGGACAATAATCGCTTTATCGTCGAGCCATCAGTGCCTGAAAATGTAACAGAATATGAAATTAGTATTTTTGATCGGTGGGGCAATGTGCTATACGAGTCAACAGATTTTACAGTAGGATGGGACGGCAGGGCGCCCGGATATAAAGCCCAGCCTGGTGTATATACTTATAGTATAAAAGTGCGATACTTCGATGACTTCGAAGATGACAGAACTGAATTTATGAATGGTTCTGTTACGTTACTAAGATAAGGCTACTTACTATTTTTCTATCCTACCAGCCAGATTATCAGGTAATCGATCTTCTGTATCTACTTTGTGAGCTTCTGCCATTGCGATCAATCGTGTGACAATTTCAGGATGTTGTTCTGCGACGTTGTACTTTTCTGAGATATCTGTCTCAAGATTATATAATTCTGGCGTTTCTAATTCAAAGGTTTTTCCATAGTTGACAGGGTCTTGCATGATGAAGTGTAGCTTCCACTTTCCCGACCTCACGGCATTGAGCTTCGCCCGCGTCCAGTAATGAAATTCTGTTCGTTCACTATTTGATCCACCTTTGAGTACAGGGCTTAAGTCTATACCGTCCATCTTGCGATCTTTAGGAGCTTGGGTCCCGGACAAGGAAGCAAAAGTCTGAATGATATCCAATGTCGAGCCCATTTCTGTTACCATTCCCGGAGTTACATTTCCAGGTCCCCAGAAAATCGTAGGCACACGTTGTCCACCTTCACAAGTGGTTCCTTTGCCTGCTCTCAACGGCCCTGCTGATCCACCATGTGTCTTAAAGGATAACCAAGGACCATTATCAGAACTGAAGATCACTATTGTATTCTTGTCTATGCCAAGGTCTCTTAATGTCTGCAATACTTGCCCAACACTCCAATCGATTTCTTGAATAACATCGCCATATAATCCACGCTTAGAAGTACCTATATGATCTGGATGGGCGAATAAGGGGATGTGAGGAAGTGAATGTGCTAAGTATAGAAAGAAAGGTTTGTCAGCTTTCTCTTTTATAAAATTCACAGCTCTTTCTGTATATCTTCTTGTAATCGTACGCTGGTCGACAGGACGTTCGATCTTTGTTTCATTTTCTATTAGGGGTACGTTGTAATGCATCGTATTTGCGATCCAATTGGGATCATCACTATGCTGACGATAATTCGGCGATCCTTTTATATAATCCATGTCATTGGAATATGGAATTCCATAATACGAGTCAAATCCCTGTGCCCTGGGTAGAAACTGTGGCAAATGACCAAGATGCCATTTTCCAACCATTGCAGTAGCATAGTTTTTCTGCTTCAATACTTCTGCTATAGTTACTTCGTCGGATGGAAGTCCTCCTTTGGAATCAGGAAATAGGACGCCTCTTTTAGGTGATGTCATTCCATTTCTTATAGGATATCTTCCTGTTAACAAGGCCGCTCTACTGGGAGTGCAAATAGGAGAGGCGACATAAAATTGAGTCCATTTTTGACCTTCAACAGCCATACGGTCTAAGTGCGGCGTTTTAATCGTAGGATTTCCAAAACACGAAAGATCCCCATAGCCCAGATCATCAGTATAGATGATTACAAAGTTCGGCAAATCACTCTTTGAAGAAATTTTGACTGGTTTAGAATCTACTAACTTAGAAGCACATGATACCAAGAGGCAAACGGCTAATACAGCGATAGCTATATTGAATCGTGTGTATTTATTTATACGCTGGAGGGCTATTTTCATGATTCGTTTTGTTTAAGATTTTAGGATTTATTTGAGCCCCAGTTCATCAATATTTTAAAAGATGCCTATGGTAATTCTTTGATTGTAATATTCCGCCATTTTACTTTCCAGATATTTTCTCTCTTTCCAATGCCATGAACTTGCAAGGCTATAAAGCCTTCTGAAGTTAAATCATCATGGATATCGGAGATCATATTGCCATTAATCCAAGTTTGAATATGATCACCATTGGCACGGATTCGCATTTTATTCCATTGTTGATTCTTGAAACTACTTCTTGTAGTCGCTCCTAATCGAGCTTCGTCCTTGATCAACCAACCGCGTCGGGCTTCATCATATATGTAGCCTGCGTCGCCATATTTTTCAGGGTCTAAGGAGTCATCAGCACTGGCTTCTATCTCACATTGATAACCATACACTCTTCCGATGGGATGTCTATTATTATCAATTGTTGCTATGGATTCTGCAGTATGTTGGGCGGATCGAAACTGTACTCCACTGTTCAATTCATTATCAATAAGGAATACTTCAAATGCCAGATCAAAGTTGGCGTATTTTTTCTGTGTAGCTAAAAAAGAATTAGGACTTCCTTTGAATGTTGTTCCCAGAATAGCCCCATCAATTACTTCATAAGTTGCCTTGCCATTGACTTGCTGCCATCCATCAAGATTCTTGCCATTAAAAAGAGAAACACTTTCCACAGAAGAACTTGATTTCATATTATTACTTGACTTAGAACTTGAGCAAGAGCTAAGACATATAGCCATAAAGCAGATTAATACGAGAATAGGAATACCTTGAATTATGTTTTTCATTTGACTATAAGATTTAGATGATTTTTCTTAAAATAGTTTGAGTAAAGCATTCCTCTTGAAAAGACTCTCATAAACAAATACCCAAAATATGTCGCTTCCCTAACAATCCAGTAGCCAAATTCTTTTTACTTTTAAAATTGTTAAAAACACCTTGGAGATTATTTCATTATCGTGATTGAGAATCACGAGTAATTTGATCTCCAAGAGTCAAATTGCATTTAGTACTGCTTCATTTTACTCAAAATACTATGACCATGAGAATATTGAGATTTATTTATCTTTTTAGTTTCACTATATTTCTAATCGGACAATCGCTACAAGCGCAGATTAACATGCCTTCCATATTCGGAGATCACATGGTCCTACAGCAGAAACAAGATAATCCTGTCTGGGGATGGGCTAATTCTGGAGAAAAAATTGCGGTTTCCATCGATGGTCAAAGACACACCACTACTGCTGATGCAAAAGGGAATTGGAGAGTCCAATTGAAACCCATAGTAGTAGGCGGACCCTATAAGCTGCATATAGAGGGTGAGAACGCTCAATTCTATTTTGAAGATGTTATGGTAGGCGAAGTATGGATTTGCTCAGGACAATCCAATATGGAATGGCCTATCCAACGTACCAATAGTGCGGAGTTGGCTATGCTTACTGCTAATCATCCTAATATTAGGCTTATTTCTGTGCCTCGAGTTGGTACACAAGAAGCACAAAATGATTTTGAAGGGGAGTGGACAACCGCTTCATCGGAATCGATTAAAGATTTTTCTGCTATAGGGTATTTTTTTGGACGCCGATTATCAGATGCCTTGGATGTTCCTATTGGTTTAATTGATAACGCTTGGGGAGGATCTGCGGCTGAAGCATGGGTAAAGAGAGAAGTATTGGAGGAGGACGAGAGATTTGATGAGTTTATGGATAGCTGGACTGAGACAGAACGCACTTTTGACTACGAAAAAGAGTTAGAAAAGTGGAAGGAGAAGGTTGCTGAATGGGAATCAAAACCTAAGGCAGAAAGAAGCTGGAGACAGCCCAATAGACCCAGAAATATCTTAACTGGGAATAATCGACCCGCGAATATCTATAATGGAGTTTTACATCCCACTATTGGTTTCGGTATCAAAGGAGTTATTTGGTATCAGGGAGAGTCCAATGCAAGAAGAGCATATCAGTACCGTGACTTATTTCCATTAATGATAAAGCATTGGAGAGAAGAATGGCAGCAAGGAGATTTTCCATTTTATTATGTGCAGTTGGCAGACGTTCAAGAAGAAAGTGATGAGCCTGGAGATAGCAATTGGGCAGAGTTGCGTGAAGCACAGACGATGACTATGGATAGATTAAAGAATGTCGGAGAAGCTGTAATTATTGACCTAGGAGAAGGACGTGATATTCATCCACGAAATAAGAATACTGTAGCGGATAGATTAGCGCGCTGGGCACTCGCAAAAGACTATAAAAAAGAAATACAATACAGGGGTCCCACCTATCAATCTATGGAAGTTATGGGAAGCAAGATTATTATAAAATTCAATAATACAGGGCAGGGTTTGTATTCTTTTGACACGCAAGAACCTCAGGGGTTTACAATTGCTGGGACGAATCAGAAATTTGTAAATGCTCAAGCTAAGATGGTAGATGAAAATACAATGGAGGTATGGAGTGATGATATCAACGCACCGGCTTCTGTAAGATATGCATGGGCACAGAATCCTATTTGTAATATGTATAGTAGAGATGGGTTGCCGATGACACCTTTCAGAACGGATGATTGGCAGGGGATTACTTTTGGAAAGAACAAGAGGTAGCTATACTGATGTTAAAGTAGATTTGGGAAACCCAAGCTACTCTAAGTACAGTATATATTGATCTGAGGATTGGTATTTGTCTCTCGCTATCGCAGAATAAAATATCATAGTAATGTACACAGAGCTTTGGTTTAATGAAAGAATGGATATGTATAAGTTGAAAAGCTATTTCCATAGCTTTGTCATACAAGGAACTTTAGGAATATTGTTGATTCTGTTTTGCCTATTGTCAGCTTGTAATTCTACTAAGGTTGATAGTTCATCAAAAGACGACAGACCCAATATCGTAATCATCATGGGTGATGATATTGGATACTCCGATATCGGTTGCTATGGAGCTGAGATTAATACGCCCAACCTGGACCGCTTGGCTGCAAATGGAATGCGTTTCAAGCAGTTTTACAATATGGCGAAATGTAATCCTACAAGGTCTTCTCTTATTACAGGGTTATACGAAGGAAATGAACGGGCGATTTCATTTGTGCCATTATTGAGAGATGCAGGGTACAATGCTGTTATGAGCGGCAAGGAGCATTTCGATAAGTGGGTCCCTCAGTCTTGTTATTTTGCAGAGACATTTGAAAAGTCATTTACTTTCTGGGCGACTACAGAATATTTCGTTCCGCCAGATGGTTCATTTCAACGGCCATTTTATCTTAATGGTGCCGAGATAGCACCCAAGGATATTGAAGCAGAAATACTTCCGAAGTACAAAACCGACTTTATAACGGATTATGCCATCAAGTGGTTAGATGAGATGATGGAGAAGGAAGATCCATTCCTATTGTTACTTCCTTATCATGCAGCGCATTATCCTTTACAAGCCCGACCAGAGGATATTGCAAAATACCAAGGAAAGTATATGAAAGGCTGGGATTTATTACGTGCAGAAAGATTTGCGAAAATGAAAGACTTGGGTATTCTTGATAAAAATACGCATCTCTCTCCTGCGGAATCAAATACAAATAGATTTAGAGGTAATGGCAAAAAGAATTTTCCAGAAATTAGGGCTAAGTGGAATAATTATGAAAACTGGGATGGGTTATCAGCGCAAGAGAAAATAGATAAAGATCTGGAAATGTCTGTCTATGCTGCTATCATCGATAGAATGGATCAGAATATTGGGAGAGTACTGGATAGATTAGAAGCGGAAGAAGAATTAGAAAATACACTTGTACTTTTCTTTACTGATAATGGTTCTTGTCCATTTGATAGTAATGTAGATTTTGATATTCCTCCAGGACCTACGGAATCCTATCGTTGTCTTTCTCCTACTTGGGGAAATTTTGGGAATACACCATTCCGACTGTATAAGCAGAATGGGCATGAAGGAGGAGCCAATACGCATTTGATAGCCCATTGGCCAAATAAAATAAAACGGAATCAGATCACTAATGAAGTCGGCACAATAGTAGACTTGTTTCCAACAATATTAGAAATGGCCAATATCTCTTATCCTGAGATTTATAAAGGCACTAAAACGCTATCTCTTGATGGCACTTCGTTGCTTCCAGTTTTGCAAGGAAAGGATTTCACACCTACGGAAGATATAATCTCAGGATTCACAGATAGATTCAGATCCTATAGAAGTGGAGATTGGAAAATTGTAAAGCAGAATGCAGAACAGTGGGAGTTGTATAATATGCGTTACGATCGCACGGAGGTTAATGATCTCGCGATTGAAAGAAGGGATAAACTGAAAGAGATCGTTAAGAAGTATGAGGATTATCAAAAAAGAAAGAAACTGGAGTTGAGTATGTAATGAAGTGTAATAGAAGAGAGGTGGCTAAGTCCTTGTTATTTCAGTATAAATAATCAAGAAGAAACCTGACTGGCGATTTTTTGTTTTTCTGATCGATTGTAGAGTATGTAGTAGAAAGCTGGAATCAAAACAATGCTCGCTATGGTTCCGAATAACAGTCCTCCTATTAAGGCAATCGCCAATGGCTGTTGTAACTCTCCACCCAAGCCACTTGAAAATAGAATCGGAAACATAGCTAACCCAGTCGTCAGAGAAGTCATAATGATGGCCCTCAATCTTCTACCGGAACCATCAATAATAGCTTGTCTCAAGGGTATTCCGTCTCGTCTATTACGATTGAACATGTCTACCTTAAGTATGGCGTCGTTCACATCAATTCCACTCAATATTATAATGCCTACTATAGACATTATGTTGAGAGACGTACCAGTTATATGTAGTGCTAATACAGCACCAAGACAACCTATAGGCAATGTCAGTGCTATAATAAATGGTTGAATTAATGATTCAAATTGTGCCGCAAGAATGAGGTATAATAAGGCAAGAACCAAAAGTGCAATTATTATCAGTTCTTTCATTATTTTCAAATTCTCGAAGTATGGTCCGGCATACTGAATAGTATACTTTTGACTTTCGTTAATATGCTTACTTATCTTCTCGAGGGATTCCTCTTTATATGTAGGAATAGGAAGCGTCAATCTTTCTCCAGACCTTCCAGCAGTTATGGTTTTATAGTATTCTTGATTTGAAATAGTCACGAATTGATTTAGCGGATGTTGTGCACCATTTCTTGTTTTTACCTTGTGAGTAGAAAGGATGTGACGCAAATCTTGATTAGAAGATTGATTGACTTGGATAGGGATAAATGCATCGTTGGTTTTTAATTTAGTAATTACATTTGCTCGAAATGATGATTTTAATTGATCTATTAAATCATTATAATTTACATCGTATATCAGAAGTCTCTCATGATCCACATGCAATTGGATAAAAGTGTTTTTCGGAGGATCTGTAAATTCGAATCCTATACCACCAAATTGGCTTAGGAGGATTTGACTCTCTTCTGGAGCAATCATACTTCGATCACGGATGGATTGAATGTGAGCATATACTTCTATGGGGTCTGAGCCCAGGATACGATCAAATGCATTAGGCAGCGGTTTTAGAGTACTACTTGAGCTAGGATAATGTTTAACTATGAATGCCCTTGTTTTATCCAATATGTCTGTGCTCGGGGATGTGTTGAAGTAGAGGTTTATGACGGCTTCATTTATATTTTGATCATCTTCTACAATGAGAAATTGTAATTCTCCCAGATAACTATTGCTTTCCATTATGAGGCTATCCATCTCATCGTATATTTCTTGAGAGCGGTGCTCGTTCTCAGCTAGACTTATTGATTCATTCCAATCTATATCCAGCGAATAGCTAGTGCGAGTTATCTTAGGGAATGCCTGTTGCGGAAGTATATTAGAATAGAAGACAAGCAAACCTAGTAGCAGTACAAACAGTATTATTACAATCCATCTCCAAGTGATTATAAAATCAATTAGCTTATGATGAAATGATTCCTTAGGAGTAATCTTTGAATTGTCATTACCTACGGATTCTTTTAATATTAAGTTGGCCACTACAGGAAGTACAAAATAAGAAACGATCAATGATGAAACCAATGCGACACTCACAGATATAGCCTGATCATAGAATAATGCTCCTGCAAGGCCACTTAAGAGAATTAATGGGAGAAATACGGAACTGGTAGTGAGTGCAGAACTGATCAGTGGCCGGATGACTTCCCCCGCTCCATGCGCACACGCATCGGAAAGGGGCTTAGTATTCTGGTGTCGCTTAATGCTTTCTGTGATGATAATACTATTATCTATCATGAGGCCTATGCCTAAAATGAGCCCTG
>JBLIDB010000112.1:0-15404 GCA_047634015.1 Saprospiraceae bacterium | reverse complement strand
ACAATAGACATAGTCATCTTCAGCTACTTGTTCTAAATCATGATATGTCCCACTTTCAACCGCTCCTTCGACCTGTTCTCCCATTTGATCGGTCAACCTATATATCATCGTATCATTGGTCTGTATTCCCATCAACCGATTAGCTACTTCGGAGGCTTCTTCATAACTTGTTAATTGACCTATATAGATTCACTTCTCCTTCATAAAAGGGCTTGCCTTGCTGCTTCCTAACTGGTTAAAATACTGTGCCTCTTTTGATACCGATACTTCTCCATATCGACTCAGCATCCTTTTTTTTTACGACGGTCCACTTCCTGTTTACCCATTGACTGTTCAAACAAAATCTTCCCAAAATCTTCGTACTTGTTAACAAATTCCTCCTCGTATTTGTAGAGGCTCTCGTGGTGGTGTAGGTTCTCTATATCATCCAACAGTTGGCTAAATTGTTCTACTAATTTAGCTTTGTCCATCTGATTGATATTTTCATGCTAAGTTAACACTTTACGACAATATGAATTGCACCCAATACTTATGCTAACACGGTCTAAATATTTATCTCATATTATCAAAATACGTGGGTATCAATTTCTTTTTGACAGCTATGTGCCGACAAGCAATTTGTATGGCAAGAGATTTAACCTACTTTAGATTTCTGGAAGAATTAACCACCCTTCTGATAGATTCCCAAAAACTAATTGCAGTCACACTATCAATAACTCAGGGGGCATTATTGATAGTTATAGGCACATATTATGCTCATAATAAACAAACATCATTATTAATGATTTGAACCATGCCATTTTAAGGAAGATAAATCCACTCACCAAGTATTTCCGTCATTCATGGGCCATTTCCTACCATTCACCAATTCGATGTTATCAAATAAATTGAATTTTGTAAATTAACAGGACTAATATAGAACCGATGCATCCACTAAAAATAATACAAATCATGTCTCTCACCTCATCGTTCATTAGCATAGTGCAAAAGACATAGCCCAGAAGCGCTATATCTTAATTCACGCAACATTCTCTTATCGCCATAACCTGATTACAAAGATGGATGTACGGAATAGTGACTGATGATTAGTGGAGTTTTAAAATTTGAGTTTCTTACTTTTTTTATCCAAAAAATATCAATACAATGAGATTATTTTCAATAGATATCACAACTCATTTACTTAATAGGAGCACTACAGTAATTTGGCAGACCTTTATTTTGCTTATTGTAATGGTAATGAATTCTAATGCTCAGACAATAACCAACCTAACGCAAGTAGAGCCTACAAATGATTACTATGTAAAATTGGATTGGGCTATTACCCTTGCAAATGGATGTGACTGCTGGGATAATGATTACTTTTTTGTGAATGTTGATCAAAGCCCATCAAATAGGTATTGGGAAGATGCCGGAAGACCTCATTCAGTAGCACCGTATTCAGGTCAGGCGATTTTTGGGCTTGATCCAGGAACTCAAAATCTTATTGTTGATGCACAAGGTGGGTCAATTGGAACTGATAACTTTTTGCAAGCATGCGATTGGCCCTGTGTAATAAATACTGCTTTCAATAACAAATCTGTTTCTACGAGTCCTTTTAAAAACATTACAAATGAACAGATAAATATATCAAGTGGCCCCAGCGGAGAAATTGCAAGTCTTTCTTGGATTGTCGAAACAGATATTCCAGAGACATTTTATTCTTTAGAGATAATAAAGAATGGAACAGTAGCATTTACAACAAATAGTAAGGCAGTTGTTAGTTGGATAGACCCTGATCCCTTACCTTTTGGAGAATGCTATGAATATGATATAAGGACTTGGTATAAGGGGGGCACTGCTAATGAGCAAATGGTTGAGAAATCATTAGATGGAATGACGCAGTTTCCGTCACCATCAAATATGGCCGGTTCCTACAATAGTTGCTCGGGAGGAATTGACATTTCTTGGGATTATTTGACTGATCCAGACCTAAAATTTCAAATAGAGCGATCGGAAAACAACTTTGTATCTGGGACTATTGAAACATTTGTTGTGACTCCGGAAGTAAGATCATTCTCTGATATGGACTTAAAGTTGGAAACACAATATTGGTACAGAATGTCGGCATTTTCGTCCTGTGTAGGACAATCAAACTATACAAATATTTTTTCGGTTCAGACACCGGTAAAGAGAATAGTGTATGTCAAGAAGGGAGCTGCTGGTCTCAACAATGGACTTGATTGGAACAATGCATTTGTCACTTTAGGTGAAGCCATTGACTTTGCATCTCTATGTGCTTCTATCAAGGAAATTCATGTAGCTGCGGGAACTTACTTTCCGGATGAAGGACCTGGCAGGGTAAATGATGATCCTTCAGAATCATTTACCATGATCAAAGGAGTTAGAATAAATGGAGGATTCCCAGGCCTATCAGGCCAAGAAAATGATTTTAGTTTTAGAGATTGGCGAGCTAACCCGACTATCTTAAGCGGTGATATCGATCAGAATGATATCGGAGACGCTCCTAACAATATTGGAAATAGCTATCATGTTATTTTTAATCAAAACAATAGTGTTGATGGGACATCAGTACTTGACGGATTTACAATTACAAGAGGGAATGCCGATATGGACCCGGTATCAAGTCGAGGTGGTGGAATGTATAATGAAGGGATATCTCCCATAGTGCTTAATTGCGATTTTATAAGGAATAGAGGGATTTCTGGGGGAGCTGTTTACAATTTGAATTGCTCTTCAAGTATTTTTGTGAATTCTTCTTTCAAAGGGAATCGTGCAGCAGCTTCTGGAGGGGCCTTGAATTCAGAAGGATCTACTAATTTTTTCACAAATTGTGTGTTCAGTGGGAATAGTTCTGATAACGCTGGTGGGGCTATTGCGAATTTGATGTCATCAGCTACAAGGATAGACAATAGTACCTTCGCAAGAAATCTTGGTACTTCATCAGGGACAATACAGAATTTGAATAATTCTACTGTTTTATTACAGAATAGTATTCTTTTTGATACAGATAGCAACAACCCTGTTCCTTATGTCCAATCTATTACGAACTTATCGGGCGCTACGACAGATATTAAAAATTCTCTTGTAGAGCATAGTGGAGGTAGTGACAATTGGAATTCAAGTTTCGGAAACGACCAAGGAGCAAACCTTGATACAGATCCTTTTTTCGTGAGTATTCCTTCTTTCAGCCCATCTACTCTAGGGGATGTGCGACTAAAACTTTACAGTCCAGCTATTGATGTCGGAAATAATACATTGTTACCCATAGATCTTCATGATATAGATAATAATTCTGTCACAATAGAGACTATACCTATAGACATAACTGGATTAATGCGTACGGAAGGTGGCAGGGTAGATCTGGGAGCATATGAATACCCTTGTGATTTTAGATTACGCACGACTTCTACTCTAGAACCTTACCCGCTCTCAAGAACGGTCATTTGTGAGGGGAGTAATGCAGTCCTTGTTTTGCAAAATGTAGGTGCAACACAAGAAGTGGTATGGTTCAAAGATAGTTTGTTAGAAAATCAAGTATTTGTAAGCAGTCAGAATTTATTCGAACCTACAATATCTTCGGATACTATATTTTGGGGAGTAATTAGAGAGTCCAGCGATATCAATACTTTATGCCCTAGTAATCCATTAAAAGTTGATATTACGCACTATACTTGTATAGAAGAATTGGACGCTTTTCAAGATGATAATGATGCGTATATAGACATTACATGGAATATAGATAAAGTCAATCCCGCACCTCCTGCTCCAGATGGAGTATTTATGGAATTGTTAGCCGATGGAGTTGAGATATATCGTGAGACAAGAACGCAAACTGAGTCTAACACTATCATACTCTTTGATGATGTATTCCGTCATCATGTGGGACCAGATAAAACAATCAACTATACCCTAAATATTTATAAGATTGGACTCGGAGAATTACTTCACCAACAGTTAGTGACAGGAAGCACTACAAGTCAACGAATTCCTGTATTAACAGCTGATCAAGAAGTTCATCCTGGTAAGGTGGAATTGAATTGGGACAATGAATCCAAACTACCTGTGGAGACTAATATCTACCGAGACGACTTGCTTATCGCAACCCTCTTTAGTTCTGACAACCTAAGTACTTCTTATTCCTACATAGATTCATTTGCGACAGTAGGTAATAGTTTGATCAATGGTATATTATATAACTATTGTATCGAACCACATTATGTTCCATTGAATACTTCGTATGAAAGGAGTTGTAATAATGGAAGTACGATAGATATCGGTTTGTCCGCTACTGATTATGCCTATGAAAGTAAGGTAGTACTAACATGGAATGATATTGCTAGCTTTGGTTCTCAACTCGAGATATGGTCCGATGATAATCTGCTAGAGCGAATCCCCAACACTACAACGACCTATACCGCTTATAATGTGGTCCCTGGAAAAAACATCAATTATAAAGTTAGGCTACTTAAGGAGAATCAAATTATATCTGAAGATAATGACTTTGGCATAGTAGAGGCCAATGGATTCATAAGCGGTCGAATAATCACAAAGACTGGAGATTTCGCTGTTGGTGGGGTTGCACTTCATCTTGAGGGAGTGTTGTTAGATAGCCTTGTGTTAGATACAGTTTATACAGATGTGAATGGCTATTATCAATTTGAGAAAGTATATTATGGGCAGCAGTCTGAGATTTCGATAACTCCGTACCGTACTGGATTTTCATATAATCCCTTAACTAAGGAGGTGCCGTTAAGTGTGACTTCTTTTGAGGAGAAAAATATTAATTTTTCTCAAAATGAAGGATATATTGATGAAGGACCTATGATTGGAAATGAAGTAAGTATTTCGGACATTCGTGTTCTTCCCCAAGGTCAGTCCAATGCCATATTATTTGAAATTGATTATACATCAAATGGAGGGATAGATTCAGTATTCTTAAATGTAAAGAGAGGTGCGCAAATTTTAGATGTGCAATTGCAAAAGAGCGGTAATGGAACTTTTCAATATATAGATTCTACAGGAATACCATCTGCGCAATATGACTATAATTTTCTTATCTATTCATATGTTCAGTTACCTTCCGTGGCGGGAATCAATGTTTTTAAAAGTAGTCAGATAGAATCAGTAACTTATCCGGTGGTCTTTCCGCTAGCTACTTTTGAAGCACTACCAGACGTCACTCAAGGCTATGTATCACTTTCATGGACACAACCTGCTGTAAACTATGAGGGATTTAAATTAAGACGTAGTGGAAAGCTTATTGCTATATTGCCAGCTTCTTTTTCAGGACAATATGTTGATGAAGGTGGTCTACCAGGCATAAATTACAATTATTCAATTAGTGCTTTTAGAACAGTAGAAGAGGTAGACTATGAATCCGAATTTATGCAGGAAAATTCCATCCTATATCCGGATTTACCCGCACCAGGTAATTTCGTTGCTGTAAGCGGAGCGGATGAAGTCGTATTAACTTGGACAGTAGCCCCGCCAGCAAATGCCATTAATAGATTGTCTGTAGATCCTTTGGATGCGGAGTATAACTTTACTGGATTCCAGCTTTATAGAGACGATGATCTTATAGGAGTTGTCTATCGATCCTTTCCTTTTGAATTTAAAGATTGGGGTGGCGTTCCAAAGCAGAGTTATAATTATAAAATCCGAGCCTTCAAGGAGACCATTGAATCTATATCATATTCTCCATTTGTTAGTATAGCTCACGTATTTCCTGTGGTTTCACCACCAGGATCACTCTTGGCTTCGGATGGAACGAAGGATTTTTCAGTACAGTTGGATTGGCAAGCTCCTGCTTCCATTTCGAATATTGGGGGCTTTATATTATATAAGGGATCAGACTCCATAATAACAGTTCCTAGTGGACTTACTACATCCGTAATAGAAGCATCACATGCGAATTCTATAGATTATGGTATTCGATCATTCAGGATAGTAAATGGCCAGTTGTATCAATCCGAACTACTAAGCGATGGAGGTATGCCAAATGTGCCGTATGCATCTTCGCTTCCAGCTATAGAGAATTTCAAAGCATCGGATGATCTGACTCAGCAAGTGGTCTTAACATGGGAATATCCGGATTTTATACTTGCTGACTTCCAAGTGTATCGGAATAGTGTTTTGATAGGAACTGTAAATCCACCAAATCGTAAATATTGTGATACTACCGTTGTCGGTGGAGCAGCATATTTATATCAATTGAAAGCCGTAGTTCTAACTGACCAAAGCAATATCGTCTTAGATTATGGCTCGGCAGTTTCTGGACAACACCTCTATGGCCATGCATTAAGTATACCTAGTAATGTTGGAATTTCTCATGTGCGAGTAAGTGCAGCAGCAACTGACTACAGGGAATGGACATTGACCGATTCTACAGGCTATTACGAATTTGATAATATTCCACTTAAGCTCAATGGATCATTAATAGTATCTGCAGCAGCTAGTGGAGTTGAATTTATACAAGATGTAAAACAAATTAATGCATCTGAATTAGATGACTATATAGTGGACTTTCAAAGTAATTATGAGCGTCCGATAGCGGATGATATCAGTCCTGCTCAGGTTGATAAATTAACGCTTGATAGACTACCTTGCCTTAATGGTATCCGAGTAGGCTGGACTGCAAGTAATAATAACTACGATGGATTTGAACTATATCGGGGTGTTAAGAAAATTGCAGTAATTGAAAAAGGCAACTTGTTGGAATTTGTAGATACAGATTATATTCCTGGTATTTTACAATCCTATCAAATTAGAGCATATCTACTTGGAGAGGATAGAACCAATTACACGGGTTATTTGGCGAATGCAATTATTGCCCCAGCACTTCAGCCTGTCGCACATTTTGAGGCAGTGGACATAGTAGGAGGCAATGGTTTAGACCTGTATTGGAGCCACCCTTGCGATAAGCATTCTTCTTACAAAATTTTAAGAAATGGTGAAATAGTTGCTTTAATCGCTACAGGAAAGCCAATGGTGATTCGAGATAGTACAGGGGTGCCTGGCGCACTTTATTCTTACTCTATATCGGCTATCCTTAATAGCAAAGGACTTGTATTTGAAAGTGAGCCGGTCCTTCTTTCTATAAATTATCCTACCGTACAGAGAGTTGATAATTTTCAGGTTGTTTCCCCTTTTGTAAGCAACGTCGATATCCGATATGTGCCAGTCGAGGTCGCGGGTACATATTACCAGAATTATACCCATATGACATGGGAGTATAATAGTGAGTACTGTGATACCATTAACATATATAGAGATGGAGGACTAATTGCCTCTTTGGATTGTGATGTGCGCGTATATGATGACTCTATTGGTATTCCGGAACAGCAACATATATATGGTGTTGGAGTTGCATTATCAAGAGAAGGGACTCTTGTAGAAGCAGAGCGACAGAATGTATCTATAAATTATCCGAAATTAGAAAGACCGAATAGCGTATCCGGTATGTCCCGAATAGTGGAGGGAGACTTTAGATTGCAATTCAAATACCCTTCTGACAATATATCAGGATTTAAGATATATCGTGGACCTTCAGAAGGGGACTTACATGAAATAGGAATGGTATCTGAATATACTCATGGAGATTCCTTCAATGAGTATCTTGATAGAACAGGTGTCCCAGGTGTATCCTATTTTTATGCGATTGAGGCTTTTACAGAAAGAGTAGAAGTGGAATATTCATCTCGCCTAGTTTTTTTAGAACCTTCATCTCCATATCCATATCCAGCAGCACCCAAAACTCTTGTAGCTTCAGATTGGAATAGGAGTATAAGTCTTAATTCGGCTGCCTATTTTCAGACGGATTTAATGTCATTTAACGTGATTACGGTATCATGGCAATATGATATTGAAGAACCAATTGCAGGGTTTGAGTTAGAAAGAAGGGATGCGGGTATAAATGGTGGATCATGGGCCAAGATAGCAGATATTGATAGAGGACAGAGAAATTATATTGACATCGATAATAATGGATATACCCACTCTTCCCGAGATGGTTACGACTATCGAGTTCGCACTAAAAAAATAATTAACAATGTTATCTACTACTCTCCATACAGCAATGTCGACAATGGTACGGCCCGCGTAGATGAGCAGGATTATTGCAATTTTCCAAGTGGAGAGGTGTGTATTGGTTCAATTACCATAGGGGGGGTAACTACCGAATATTATACAGAGTACCCTAGCGATTTTGTAATGACGGCTTCTGATGGTTTATATTCAGGATATACAGAACTCAATTGGAGTTTTTTAGGTAGTGCCAATCAATTCGAGATATATAGGGATGGCGAACTTATTAGAACGATTACTGATGGCACCACTCGCATATATACTGATGGAGATGGTATTCCAAGTAAAAAGTCAGTCTATAGTGTTCGGTTTATAGGAGGGGATTTTCCCAATTATGTAGGTGCCGACATAGGTTATAGAAAAGGAGGAGGGGCCATATATGGGTATGTAAGGACGCTGTTAGGGAATGCCCCAGTTCCTGGCACCAATGTAACAGCCACAGGATTTGTTGATGGCAATTATAACATAGTGGAAGCAAGTACGAACTCTCTTGGAGAGTTCTTCATAGATGATCTGCTTGCCATCGGGAATGTAACCCAATATTCATTGGAGGTAGTATTTGAAGATCACGTCTTTTTAGAAAATCCTATCGTCAGGACATTACCTGCCAGTCAGACGACTGCAATTCGAGATGTCATATTCTTAGATAAGACTGCATACGTCGTCTCAGGAAAAGTTATTCGACCTAATGTTACATGTGCATTGGAGGGTGTCTCCGTAAGATCAATTTCTATATTTAATGATGGTAATAAATTAGTAGAAGATACTAAAACGGACAAAAATGGAAATTATAGCCTCGTGGTTAATCCTCAGCAAGAGGGACTTGACGAAATTAATATATCTATTCTTCCATATTCTATAGAAGGAGAAGCTAATAATGCGGATACCACATTCTATAATTTTGTCCCTTTAAGTGATACGATTTTTACCACTTCAGAGCTCTTAAATCTTCCAGTTTCTAATATCATTAATTATGAAGAAACAACTACTTATCCCGTCGAATTAATTGTTCAAACAGCATGCAACCTTCCAGTTTCTGAAGCTGGTTTTAGCATTAGAATAGAGGATGTAGATGGATGCTATAGTGAGGTATTTAAGACTAATGCTGTCGGCAAAGTAACCGCGAATTTACCTCCGTTGAATTATTCTTTCAGGATAGAGGATGTAGACAATAGTAGTTCCCGGAACTTGCTTGCACTTGATTATTTTAGATTTCGGCCCAATGCTTTAAATTTAGAAAATGTGGCATTAGAAAATGTGGATTTGAATAGTGTGGCATTTCAAGAATTGATAAAGCAGGAATTTGTCTATCATAAATCTCCAACAATTAGAATCGTAAGTGGATTTGATTACTTATGCGATGATCCAAACAATCCAGCCAATACAGTACAAGGGAATTCATATTCTATAGATTTTAACGTAACCGAGTCACATGAAGGAAATATCTGTAGTGTTAGCGAAGGATATCTTAAAATAACAAGTTCAGCCTCAACTGATGGTTCTCCAAGAATTATGCAATATGATAAGGACGAAGGGAGATTTCCATTATATACATATGTAGCAGGTAGCCCTAATAGAGTTGCCCCGCATGTGCAAAGTATAACAGTAGAATATTTTTCTGAAAACGGGAGCTTCCAAGGCGCTCTTTCTAAGAGTGTATTTATTTCGGGCACAGCACCTATTCCTGGTAATGATGTTATAGTTCTTGCGGATACTTTGGGAGGAGTAGTTCAGATGCCGATGTACATATTACGTGACCCCCCAGGTGATGGAAGTTTTAGTACTATTTCCGCTGGAACAACAATTAAGAGAAGTATTCAAGAGAATGTTTCTCATAAGGGGCAGGCTGGATTGCATTATGAAGGAGAAACTAATTTCGCCGCAGTCGGAATATTTGTTAATGCCAATGTGAAGGCAGGAGGAGGCGAGTCAAGTACAGATAGTTGGGAGTACTCCGTGACTTTGAATCAAGATATATCTACATCAGCAGGTGATACTGGACAAGATGCCGATATAATAGTTGGAATGGGCATGGCAATGCAATATGGATTGCAACAAGAAATATCTATAGATCCAGATGATTGTTCCATTATTAGAAGCAAGCAAATACAAGGTTTTGGACCTGGAGAAATATCAACAACTTGGTTCTATACTTATAAACAGATTCAAGGTTTTGTTGATGAGGCAGATCGTATTATAATTGAGATAGATGCAGGAGAAAGAGATCTAAAAGATGCGAGTGGGCAAGTTATAGATCCAGCTATAGCTAAGATTAGGTATGAAGTCTATAGAGATAGTTGGAAGAAGGTATTAGAATACCACAGTGTTAACACGCTACCATGGTATAATCTATGTAGTCAGGATTATCAGTTTCCTTCTAATTCTAATGGCAATAAGCGTAAGTCAGAAACAGATACATGGCTATGTGAATTCTGTCCAAAAGTGGTAGAAGGTTATAATTGTACCGATGGTTCATTCACAGGTCCGAAATCCAACATCCTTTGGGATCAGACGTTGATCGACATTTATAACAAGGCAAGTACCTCAATTAGGAATCTTACAGCAGATCCTGACGCCCCTTTAGATCCTAAATGGTATTACGATCAGAATAAGATAGATATAGCGAACAGCTACAATGATGTCGCATACAACAGTCTTTATGGAGCCGGGGCAGAGAATATTACTTTTGGTTCAGGTGTAAATGTTTCTCGGAGTTTTAAAAGCGCAAGCGCAGGAAGTCGGAGCCATACGAATTCCATTTATTTTGATGGTGATGTTGTGTTTGGACTTTCATGGGAAGCAAAAACGAATTTGGGCTTCATCTTGAGCCAAGAAATTATAAAAATACAAGGCAAGTTTGGAGCAATTGTAGAGTATTCTTACGAAGAGTCTGAAACACATGCGTATGCGCAAGAGAATACCGTAGAGATTGGATATACTCTAGCAGATGATGATACTGAGGGAATTGGTGATCAGTATAGTGTTACTGTTATTCAAGGACCTACTCATAATCATACTCCTTATTTTGAATTAGTAGGTGGACGTACAAGCTGTCCTGTAGAGGACGGTGCAATAACACGTGATTTAGTAGATATTAATTTATTTGATATAAATATAGGCCAACCTTTAGCGTCACCACAATCTCAGTATAACGTAGATCCGGATGGGGTTGCGACTTATTATCTACAATTAACGAACCTGAATCCTTTTGGAGAAACACAACGAGATTTTAAAGTTTTTCTCGATAATCAGTCTAATCAAAATGGTGCTTTTGTTAGGTTGGGAAGTGCTCTCTTAGGAAATCAAATATTCTATGATGTTGCTCCAGGGCCTAATAATTCTCTTGTTATTCCTTTGACTATACAGCGTGGTTATATTGGTTATCAACATGATGGAATTAGAATTGGGATTATTCCATATTGTGTGGATGGGACAACAGATGAGTTTGCAGGAGCGCCAGAGTATATTACCATTAACACGAGATTTAGGACACCTTGTACAAACGTTACCTTGGTAGAACCTGATAACAACTGGGTGATAAAATCGAGAGATATTTTTTCTGGAGATCGAGATGAATTACGCATGGGCGTTATTGACTATAATCCGTCTAATGAGAATTTCAAAGACATGAGATTCGAATATCGGAGATTGGGTACTGGAGAGGCATGGATTACAATGCTAAATAAAGAAGATGCCAATGAGTTTAAGGTTACAAGAGATTCGTTAGCAGATTTCAATGAGATTTTTCTTGCTGGTGTGGTACCGAAGTATTATTTCACTTGGGATATTACCAACCTTACTATCCCCGATGGTGAGTACGAGATAAGAGCGGTAGCGCTGTGTGAATCCATCCAAGTAGAAACCTACTCTAACATAGTGACAGGAACCATAGATCGAGCTAATATTAGGCTCTTTGGTTCTCCGCAACCTTCTGACAAGATATGGACCTCAGGGGATGAGATCTCTGTGAGATACAATAAGAATATAGACTGTAGTATTTTTGAAAACCAAGCATTTGTAGATACCCGTTTTTTTCTAACGAATAAGTCCACAGGTCAAGCTGTCCCTGCTACGATTACATGTAACAATAACGAGCTAATCATACTTACTAATCAACCTATGTCTAATTTTGATGGCGACACTTTGGAAGCTTTGGTGATCAATGTTAGTGACATAAGTGGTAATGTAGCCGATTCTATCGAATGGAGTTTTATTGTAATAACTCATCCATTATACTGGGGAGATCAAGAGATCTTTGTAGAGATATATAGAGGCACACAAATAATTAAAAATATCTCGCTTTTCAATACAGGACAGAATCTTGTAAACGCTCAAATCAACAATACTGGCGGTGTTAATTCTTGGTTGGAGTTTAGCAACAATGTAGATGTTCCAATTATCGGTTACTCTTTGCCATTGACATTTGATGCTCGTAGTTTAGCTGTAGGAGAATATGCTGACACATTGGAGATAGATGTACAGGGTCAAGTTCGTAAACCCCAATTGAAAATCAACTTAACTGTTGTGGCGGAAGCGCCTAATTGGGTGGTGAATACAAGTGATTTTTCTTCTGATATGAGTGTAACGGCTAATTATAAATTCAAAACGGAGAATGTAACGAGTACCGATCAATTAGACCTGATAAGTGTATGGATCAATGGTACACTTAGAAGTGTATCTAATGTTGAGAAAGTTGGAGACTTTCATGCTGCTTATTTAGCGGTTTTGGGAAATACCGAAGATGTTGGAGGTCATCTGAAATTCAGAGTATGGGATGCGTCGAAAGGCATAGAGTACGATGCTTTTCCAGCTGATTCTATTTTCTATGTGATAAATAGTATCGAAGGTTCGACATCAGCACCTATCGAATTAATAGTCGATAAAAAAGTCGATCAAGCGCGATATATTCCTCTTAATAAGGGTTGGACTTGGTTTTCGATAAATGTCTCGCGAGAAAGCTACAATATACGTGATTGGTTAAGCTCTCTTACTAAAGTTTCTTCTGGAGATATTATAAAGACGAGAGATAAGTTTGCTCAGTACACCAATGCCGGAACTTGGATCTTTCAAGGAGTAACGGGTCTCGAAGATCTAAGTACAGAAGACGGGTATATGATAAATTTGGAAAATGGCCCAGATACACTTAGGATCACTGGAGTGGCTTCAGGTGCGAGTAATCAGCAATTAACGGATGGTTGGAATTGGATAGGATACCCATTGCAGCAAACACAAGCTTTAAATAATGCAATAAAGGTTTCTAATATTGTTGATGGGGATATTATAAAAACTACACGTCAGAATGGAACTTCCCTATTTGCTTCTTACGAAGATCCTAACTGGTCGGGCTCACTAACGGAGATGAGACCTTATGATGCTTATAAATTATTAATCGATGATCCGATAGGTGGGGTATTATTCTTCAATGATCTTTCTGCACCCTTCCAAGACGATAAGAATATTTTCAAAAACAATACGGTAACAGGGAATCCCGCAGATACTACGGATGCATCTACTTGGATCATGGCGAACCAAAGCTATGAATTGAATATGCCACTTATTGCAGAGATTCGCTATGGAGGAAGTGTCGTTACTGATCCTATGGATAGGTTGGCACTATTTGTAGGTGATGATCTAAGAGGAGTTGCGAATGTGGAATTGGCTTCTGGTATTAATAAACATCTTGCAACATTATTAGTAAAGGGAGTTTCTGACCAGGAGAACTATTTAGTTTATTATTATAATGCGGTTCAGAATAGAGTATTTAAGGTTGATGTCGAATTATCCCAAGATGATAAAGGGTATGGAACTTTTGATGTCCCTTACCTCATTCAGATAGGCCTGTTTTCTGTAGACGTTTCAAAAAAGGATGTTAACTGTCAAGAGGACGAAAGTGGATTTATAGAATTGCACACTTTAAATGCTGTTGCTCCTATATATAAATGGTCCCATGATGAGAATGCTTCTGGAAGCCGAGTGGAAGGATTGAGCGCAGGTATGTACATTGTATCAATCACCGATAATAGGAATATTGAAGATGTGAGAACATTTGAAATTATTAATATACAATCGATGATAGCTAAACCCATTGTTACGGGAGGTGAAAATGAAATCTGTCCAGGCACTCCAATGACTCTATCTGCATCGTCGAGTGTGACTGGTGTTACTTATGAATGGCTAATGGCTGATGGGAGTAATATTGGAAGTGAGAGCACAGCTTTAATCACGGATCTTAAACAATCTGAAACTATAAAAGTTCGAGTGTTAGAAAATGGCGTTTGCCCATCGGATTATCTTGAAGTCCCTCTAAAAGTTATTATTGATAAATTAGAAAATTTTGATGAGCTTATAATTGTTGGACCTCAAATAATATGTCCTGGACTTCAAGATGTTGGATACTCGATTAATATTGGAGATGATTTGTCCGATGTTGATTGGAGCTTTGTTGGTGCTGATGGGACTATTACAGAGACTTCAATGGGTGCTTCGTTAGATCTTGCCACTGCTTTTGCAGGAGGTGAACTATCTGTAGAGGCAACGGATGTCTGTAATAGTCTTTCTGCAACAATTCCGATTACAATTGCAAATTCTTTTATATGTCGGATGTTTTCTAATTGTCCGGATAACACAAATATTACCAACGCACTATTAGAATCGACTGGGGCTCCTCAAATATATCGAGCAGGAATAAATTTGGCAAGTGACGCTGAATTAGAAATTTACAATTACGAATTTACGGCAGGTACCTCTTTATCATTTGAGTCGGGATTTAGCATAGCAAGTGGACTAAATTTTGTAGCTGATATTAAAAAATGCAATAAGTAATACATCACCAACAAAAGAATTAGAAATGAAAAACATATTACTATTTATACTTATACTTTTCACAAGTGTTCAACTCTCTGCACAATGTGAAACGACAGGAGATAGGGACTCCGATGGGATCTGTGATCCCATAGATCCCTGTCCAGATACATTTAATACTGGAGATGACAATGATGGCGATGATGTGCTCAACGAGTGCGATAACAGTCCCTTGTTCAATCCTGATCAAGCGGATATTGACAATGATGGCATCGGTGACGTGAGTGACCCATGTGTAGATCCTGATGGAGACGGAGTATGTGGCGCTCAGGACAAATGTCCAGGAGGAGATGATAATATAGATGTCGATCGAGATGGTATTCCAGATGATTGCGATGACTGCGTAGATGAAGATCGAGATGATATCTGCGACGATGAAGATGATTGTATAAGCACGCGTAAGGGAGATAGCTGCGATGATGGGGATCCTTGTACGATTAATGATACGCTCGATGAATATT
>JBLIDB010000111.1:0-15464 GCA_047634015.1 Saprospiraceae bacterium | reverse complement strand
ACAAGGTCAAGCATAGAACAAAACGACTCTACCATCCCTCTTATAAGCCAATTCCTTAACTAAACGACATTGGTATTTAAGTCCTCCTCTCTACTGTCATAAAGTGCTGATAGGCAATGGATTAGAGAAAGTGAATATGTGGCTCATCTGGGACACCATAGTGAATTTGAGGATCTAATGTCATTGCTTATAGACGAGCCATATAAGCAGAGTTGTAATCAAATTGTTTTTGTAGGAGATGGGGCAAGATGGTAATCGTCATGGGTGGAGGCTGAGTACCCCAATGCTATACAAATATTAGATTTTTACGATGCCATGGAACATATCGGAGGATATTTAAAAGAAGTTAGGCGGAAGAAAAATGAAATCAATAAATTGATGGGTAAGATTGGGGGTATCTTAAAGGAAAAAGGAATCGAAAGTACAATGCGCTATTTAGAAAACATAACCAGAAAAACTCAGAAACAGATAGAGCAATATGAAAAATTAATCACCTATATGTCCAATAACAAAACCAAGATGAACTATCCTGATTACATATCTAAGAATTTCATAATTGGATCAGGAGCAATAGAATCGGCCCACCGAACTGTGCTCCAGAAAAGAATGAAACAATCGGGGCAGCGATGGTCGAAAAATGGACTAACTAACATGATTAAACTGAGATCAGCAAGTATGAGTGGGTATTGGAACGAAATACAGTCAATCATCAGAAAGGCCGCCTGAAAAGCGACAAACTGAAATGCACCTTATTAAGTTTGTTAAATATCATTAGCGAATATGGTATATTCTAATCTTTTAAACGAATTGAAAGCAAGTATGGCTGCCGATGTCCGAATGATGGACTTGTTGGGAACTCAAATACTAATATTATGATTGACACATTGTTTAATTAGGTAATGTATAATCAATTGATTTCTATCTAAGTATTATCTTTACGTTATGTCAAAAATTAATGTTGCCATTATATACGGTGGACGTTCTACCGAGCATGAGATATCTTTATTATCAGCTCAGAACATAACAGCAGGTCTGGATCTCACGAAATACGAGCCCGTTCTTATAGCCATTGATAAAAGGGGGAAGTGGTTCTACCACGGAGATCAAATGAAGATAACAGGAGGTAAGAACCCAAGAGAAGTAAAGTTGGTAGAACAACACAATGAAATACTGATTTCGCAAAATTCAGATGATCATTATTTGACAACATATGGCGTTGGTGAGAAAATCGCAACGATTGATGTAATCTGGCCTGTATTACATGGGACTTTTGGAGAGGATGGTGCAATTCAAGGTTTTGCGAAGTTAGCCAATCTTCCTTGCGTGGGACCTGGGATTCTTGGTTCTGCTATGGGGATGGATAAAGAGGTGATGAAGCGGATCCTTAGAGATGAAGGAATAAAAAGTGCACCTTGGATAACGCTAAGACGCGGGGAAGGGAGTAAGTATTCATATCAAGAGGCGGCCGAACTATTAGGTTCGGAAATATTTGTAAAACCAGTTAATTTAGGGTCCTCCGTGGGAATTTCCTTCGTTCAATCCGAGGAAGACTTTCAACCTGCAATAGATAGAGCATTTAGATATGATAATAAGGTCCTCTTGGAGTCACGGATTATCGGAAGGGAAATAGAATGTGCCGTTTTAGGTAATTCCAACCCTATTGCCTCTATACCTGGAGAGGTAATTCCAAAAAATGGATTTTATTCTTTTGAGTCAAAGTATATCGACGAGCATGGCGCCTCATTAGAGATTCCTGCTATTCTCGGAGATGATGAAATTGAATCAATCAAGAATCTTGCGATTCGGACATTTGTATCTTTAGAATGTTCTGGTATGGCAAGAGTGGACATGTTTCTATCTTCCGAAGGCGTTCTATACATCAACGAGATCAATACCTTGCCAGGATTTACAGATGTGAGTATGTATCCTACTCTTTTGAAATTATCAGGCATCGACAATCAAGAACTTATTGATCGACTTATTAAGTTAGCGATAGAGGAGCATGAGCAATATAATCTTCTACAGAGAGAATCGTAGAATCGATCTAATCCGCCATTCCGGCGAATGAAACATCTTTGCCGATGTATGGGACTTTAAGCAAGTCATCAAATAGGATATCACGTACTTCGTAGAATGCTGGTAATTCTTCCTGAACCATTGGGTCTAAAGGTGGAAAGTTTTCAGTTCGATGGTTGATCTGGCGACCATTCTTCCAGAACCTAAAACATACATGAGGTCCTGTGGCCAATCCCGTCTGTCCTACATATCCTATAGTTTGCCCTTGACTGACGCGTACTCCAGGTCGTATTCCACTGCCAAACCTGCTCATATGTAGATATTGCGTCTGATAAATATTGTCATGTTTTATCTTGACGTAATTGCCGTTCCCTTTTGTATAGGCTCTCTTGGTTACAACACCATTAGCAACAGCCATTATCGGAGTTCCGGTAGCAGCAGCATAATCAGTCCCCAGGTGCGCTCTTCTTCTCTTAAGCACAGGATGAAATCGATTAGGATTGAATCCAGAAGAGATACGAGAAGCCCTCACTGGAGCTCTTAAGAAGGTCTTTTTATTAGGCGTTCCTGCATAATCATAGTAGCCCGCGTAATGTTCATTCGTATAGTGAAATCCATACACCTCCTTATCTCCTGATTTGTATTTGTAAGCCGCTGATAATATTTTTCCACTGCCATTTGGCTTGCCATCTATATAGATACGCTCATAGACCAACTTGAATTGGTCTCCTTTCTGAGAAGTAAAGAAGCTAACCTGAGCGAGGGCATCTTCCATTTTATCTATCAGATTCATGTCAAGGCCGATGTCGAACATGGCATCCGATAGTGTATATTCTACTATACCCGAAGCCTGCTCTATGCATACTTCATAGGGAAGCTCATAACGACTTACTTTTACATCCTGGTCGAATTCGTACACTATATAATCTAATCGATTGGGGCGATAGACAAAGCTTTTTGGAGGACCGCATTCATCTTCTTTAACGAAAGTAATATTCTTCCCTGCTGCTATTTTGCGAAGACTATACACATCTTGAGCTGCCTTCTCGAGATCGAGAATCTTGCTAAAATCAATACCATGGCCCATAAGAATATCACTCATGAATGTATTGCGCATGATCTTATAATCCTCATAGGTATGATTGGATATATCGTAACCATATCTGAAAACAGGAGCTTCTTCTTTTAATTCAATAGAGGTAATATCATCCTCTGGATTGAAACTATTATTAGTAGTATAGAAATACCAACATGCGCTTCCGAGCACCAGAATAATACTAGCAAGAAAAATATCGGATAAGTGCTTCTTCACTTTGTATTTTTAGGGCAAATAAATAGTAGGGACAATATCAGTGTAAAGCAAGTTGTGCGGTAAAGATATTATGATTACTTATTGAAACAAATAATTCTAAGTTCTTTATACGAAATTTGACAAGGATTTGATAATCATGCTATAAAAAAAGATGGGTATAAATGATTGGAGATGTACAATATATATTTAGAGTAGGAGACAGGATTGTTGATTTTAAGGAACCACAAGTAATGGGGATTATCAACGTAACTCCAGATTCCTTTTATGCTTCAAGTAGACATACGGATATTGATCCGATTCTCAATCAGGTAGGAAAGATGCTTGACGAAGGGGCAACGATAATTGATATAGGGGCAGTAAGTTCTCGGCCTGGAGCGCAGGAAGTATCCGAAGAGGAGGAATTCAAGAGATTAATTCCTGCCGTTTCTGCTATTAGGAATCAGTATGCTGATGTCATTATTTCTGTCGACACCTATAGATCTAAAGTCTTAAAAGCAGCTTATGAGGCTGGAGCTGATATGATTAATGATATTAGCGGAGGGCTTCTTGATCCGGACTTGCTTCCTACTGTTGCAGAAATCGGGCTTCCGTATATTCTGATGCATATGAAAGGGAGTCCTGAGCATATGCAAGATGACCCGAATTCGGCAGATATTGTCATGGAGGTTCTAACTTGGCTTACCAATCGACTTTATTATTTGTATTCGATTGGCATTCATGATGTAATTATAGATCCAGGATTTGGATTTGGCAAACGATTAGAGCATAATTATGAGTTGCTTAGATCATTGGATACATTTCAGATACTCAATGCTCCAATTATGGCAGGATTATCTCGTAAGTCTATGATTTATAAGGCTTTAGATATAACTCCCGAAGAGGCACTCACTGGTACTATTGGGGCAAATATGCTCGCTCTCCAGAGAGGGGCTAAAATATTACGTGTCCACGATGTGCTTCCAGCCGTTCAAACAATTCGAATATTTCATGAATATCAAGGTAAGTCATCTAATTAAAAATAGGTTAAAGACTTTCTTTCTTTACATCTTTACCACAAGTAAAGGAGTTATTATTGAAAGTAGCGGAAGACGTGGAAACAACGACCAAAAAGAATTGGGTTTCGATATTAATTCGAGGGGTAATGGCCTTAGTCTTAATACTGCTATTGTTGCTTGCCCTTCTGCATGTTCCGGTTATTCAGCGCATTATCACAAACACGATTATTAATCAGGTTTCTAAGAATATCGAGGCTGATATATCTATAGTAGATTCTTCTTTTGATATAATGAATGGAGTTGTTGTCAAAAAGGTATTAATTACCAAAACTGATGGCGATCTGATAGATACATTAGCCCATGTCAATCATATTTCTATAAGTCCTCGCGGAACATTGATTTCATTAATAAGAGGTGGATTGAATTTTAATGATCTTCAGATAGAGGGAGTAGACATAAGACTGCAAAGAAAAGCGCAGGAAGAATTCAATAATTGGGAGAGAGCCCTCAGGCTTAACGAACCGAAAAAAGAGTCTATTTCTGAAGGCTTGCCAGCATTTTTATCTTATCTAAGAGTGGATGACCTTAGCTTCTTCATGAACGATGAGAAAGAGGGAAAGCGAATTGAGGCCAAGGTAAGATCTATGGAAGTGGCTATGGATGAAATAGATTTCTCTGACTCAACATTTATTCTTATAGATAGACTGATACTCGTTGACCCCGTGATAAAAATACATTCTAATGTAGGTAATAGCAAGAAGAAACCGGTAACTGAAGGTGAAGTAGCTGCTGATCTGAATACCTATTTAAACATTGATGTCAAAGAGCTCTCCATAATCAATGGCAATGTAAAGGTTGTTGCAAAAGGTAAGGATGATTTGGTGCTATCATCTTTAACGCTCTTAGTTAAGAAAGTGAATTATAATGGTCTTGATGATTGGGAATTGACTTTGCACAATGCTGCTTTGAGTTACAAAAAGGATCAATTAAGGTATTTCTCTGCTGGTAAAATATCGCAAAAGAATAAGCAACTTACCCTTTCTAAGTTACAAGTTAGAGTGAACGATAGCTATCTGAAATTGGATGCCAAGGTCGCAAATGTTCTTTCTGGAATGAACTTTTCAAAAGCCTCTTATTCCGTCGATCTCAGCCCTTCTAAGATATTTATAAAAGATTTAAGAAGAATTTTCCCGGATCAAACAAAAGAATTGGGCAGGGATAAAATCACTGAACTTCCGATTCAAATAGGAGGTAAATATGTATGGGATAATGGCATGCTTACGGCCAATGATATATCTGTATGGATCGGTAGGGAGCATCATTTTGATGGTGATTTGTTATTTGAAAAAGGCAAGACTCTAAGCAATAGTATTGTGAATGTTGAGGTCAAACACCTTAAGAGTAATATCTATAAATTAAATGAATTGAGCTCTAAATTTAATTTCCCTCCTATAATTATGCGGATGGGAGATATAAATTTTAGTGGATCTTATGATGGCTATGTAAGCGACTTCATTGCCAATGGACATCTAACGACTTCGTTGGGAAATGCGGATATGGATATACAATTTGATCTGTCTGGTGAAGGAGATAAAGCAATTACATATGAGGGCCTATTGATCTTAGATGAGTTTGACTTGGCAGGCTTTATGAATAATGAAGATTTCGGATTTGTGGATGCCAGAGTGGATATAACCAATGGCATAGGTGCAGACCTATCTTCTTCTACTGCAGATTTGAAAGCTGTAATTTCGAAAATCATCTTTAAGGAATATGAATATAAAGATGCCATATACGAAGGACAATTAAGTAGCAGCGTAATCAATGGAAAGTTTGAAATCGAAGATCCGAATGTAGATTTAACATTTGAAGGTATCGTGGATCTTTCTAATAAGATTCCTTTATTTGATTTTAATATTCTGGCTAACAAAATCAATCTATGCAATTTGAATATTGCCAATTTTCCATGTCAGGTATCTTTTGCTTCAGATATTAGTTTTAGAGGTAATAGCCTCAGCACTATGGAAGGACGAGGAAGTATAGGGGATATAGATTTAATTCAGGATAGTACTTCTCTCCATATTGAAAATATAAATATTCGGTCTGCTCGAATTCAAAAAGGAATGCAAATAGAAGTTGTAAGTGACTTTGTGGATTTTAATATAGCGGGTCAATTCAATTTAATAAAACTCTTCGATCATACTGTAGATCAAATGCTGTCGAATACGAGTAAGCATAATGATACTTGGAAATTCAAGAGACTACCTGATACGCTTGCGCAGCAGAAGTTTTCATATGCGTTGTACCTGAAGGAATTGACACCTGCTCTCAAATTCTTAGGTTTAGATATTGAGGAAAGAGGTAAAGGGGTTGTAACAGGTATTTTGGATACCGAACTGGACCAAGTTGAATTAAAAGGGTTCGTTCCCTATTTACGATATGGAGATATGGAATCCGATTCTATAAGAATAGATATGCAGAGCAGTCCTGATGAATTAGATTTGGTAGTTCGACTTCAAAATGTCATTAGAGGTAACACAAAAGTTCAGGAAGCCAGTGTGACGGCTAATATTCACGATGAAATTTTAGACTGGACGTTGTTTGGATTAACCAAGAATAGAGACGAGGTATCTATCACAGCGCAATCTTTAGCCGAGAAAGAAGGGTATTTTACCAAGATCACGGGGCACAATATTTTTATCGATAGCAATAAATGGTATTTCCTCCCTAATGATGGATTTGGAATTTACCCTAATGAGATAGATTTCGACGACTTGACATTAACGGATGGAGAAGTTTACGTGTCTTTGGATGATAACGCTGGAAGAGGATTAAAAGTAGGGCTCAATGATTTCCAATTAGGCTTTATTAATCCTATCATAAATTATGACAAATTGGAATTTAGTGGCAAGGTGAATTCTACTTTTAAGGTGGTTGATGTATTCAATGATAGAAGTATATTAGGGTATTTGAATGTTGAGGACTTCCTAATAAATGGAGATGATTTCGGCATTCTAAATCTGAAAGCTCAACGAGGTGATCGAGGAGTGGTTGATATAGATTTAGCGATAGAGAAGGATACTCAAAATTTATATGCCGTTGGTTATGCTGATATCGAAAATGAGTTTGTAAATGTTGACATAACTCTTGAAGATTATCCGATGCAGTTTTTTGAGTACATCATCGATGAAGGCATCTCAGAGACTGAAGGCACAACGGATATCACAGCGAAACTTCATGGTCCGCTTTCAGACTTAAAGATGTCCGCTACAGGGCTTATCAAGAATGCTGGTGTCCGTGTTGATTTCTTAGGTGCATTTTATCGGATGGAGGACCAAACAGTAAAATTGAATGAATCTTTTATCGACTTCAGCGATGTTCAGCTTATAGACGAAATGGGCAATACAGCTCAGGTTAATGGAGGTCTGAAACATAATCTACTTGCAGATATAGAGGCTGAATTGTCTATAAGTTCACCTAGATTCATTGGCCTAAATACTACGATAGAGGATAATCCATTGTATTATGGTTTAGGAGTTGGTAAGTTGGATATCGACTTTTTGGGTCCATTTGACGCTATAGATATTCGCGTCAACGCTGTTGTCGGAAGATTAAGTCAATTATATATTCCTATTACATCTATCGAATATGTATATGAAGAATCATTCATAAGATATAATTATGAAAAGACCGATGTCGATACTACGAATGCCATTTCACTTGTCGATATTCTTAAAGATCAGGGAGCCGATTTTGAAATGAATTTGACTTTTACGCCAGAAGCTTTGGTTTCAGTCATCTATGATGAGACGACAAGTAATGTCCTTAATGGGAGGGGAGAGGGCGATATGCGAATACGTGTGAAACGCGATGGAGAATTTACAGTTCATGGAGATTATACCGTTACCTCTGGAGATTACTTATTTACATCTTACGGGGTCATTGCCAAGCAATTTCTGATAAGACCAGGAGGAACTGTGAAATGGACGGGTGATCCAGTTAATGCTTCCATTACGCTTATAGCCGAATATCCGGGGCTCAGGCCAACAATGAGAAATTTCTTATTGGAGTATAGTTCCTTTTTAGAGGATGGTATACTTGATCAAAGACACGACGTGGATCTCACTTTATTATTAGGAGGCACTTTATATCAGCCGGATATTGATTTTAATTTAGAATTTCCAAATTTAGTAGGGCCTGTTAGGACTTATGCACAAAGTAAACTAAGGACGCTCAAGGCGAGTGAAAATGGTATTAATAATCAAGTTGTTGGATTGATGGTTTTTGGAGATTTTCTGCCAGAAAATGATGCATTTGGAGGGGCGAGTATTGGAACTATAGGAGAGACTGCGGCAAGTACTGTTTCGCAGTTTATAACAAGTCAGCTTTCTTTATTCCTTTCCGATTATTTATCTAAGCAATTGGATGAAGAGGGTTTTATAACAGGGATAGATCTGCAGATTGCAATGGCAAATAATTCTTTTAATAACACTAACGATGGGACGCTCTTCGATGAGGTTCAAGTTAATATGCGTAATAGGATTAAGAATGGAAATCTATATGTAAATGTCGGAGGGAATTATGTTCGTCAAAGTCAATATGGAACGAATGACAATTACGTTACGGGAGACTTATCTATAGATTGGTTTCTAACGGAAGACCATCGATTAAAGCTTCGATTCTATAGCAATATCGGATTTGATGAAGCCAGATCTACTGGAAGACAGAAATATGGACTTGGGATTAGTTATCGGAAGGAATTCGGGGCGATAACGGATTTTGAAGCCGTATTAAATGATCTTGTCCACGGAGTAAATAAAGAAATCGAAAACAGGTAATTATTTACAATCTGGTCATTCTATTTCTGAGATAGTGATCCGCTAATACTAATGCTGCCATTGCCTCTACAATAGGTACTGCACGAGGAACTACACACGGGTCATGTCTTCCTTTTCCACTAACGGTAACCACATTCCCTTCTTCATCAAGAGAGTTTTGGTCTTTCATAATAGTAGCAACGGGTTTGAAGGCTACATTGAAATTGATAGGCATACCATTGGAGATTCCTCCTTGTATACCACCAGAGAAATTAGAAGTAGTTTGAACTTTGTCGCTATCATTGCTAAAAATGTCATTATGTTCACTTCCTCGCATTGCAACGGCATCAAATCCACTACCGTATTCAAATCCTTTGACGGCATTTATACTAAGCATCGCTTTGCCTAAATCTGCATGAAGCTTGTCAAAAACAGGCTCACCCAATCCTGCAGGAACATTTAGTATATCGCAAGAAATGAGTCCTCCTATCGTATCTCCATCTTTTCGAACTTCCTTTATAAATGCAATCATTTCTTCTGCCAACGCAGGATCAGGACACCGAATGATATTCTCTTCAATAGCACCATATCCTAAATCGCTAATACTTTTGGAAAGTTTTAGATGTCCTACTTGGCTGACGTAAGCATAGATTTCAATTCCTTCTTTTTTAAGAAATCTCTTCGCAATCGCACCGGCAGCGACTCTTGCTATAGTCTCGCGTGCTGATGATCTTCCACCACCTCTATAATCTCGGATACCATATTTTGCAGTGTATGTGTAATCGGCATGCGAAGGTCGAAACTTGTCTTTTATATGATCGTAGTCCCGAGATTTTTGATCCTTATTAGTTACGACGAGGGATATAGGCGTGCCGGTACTCAGTCCGTTCATGATTCCTGACTGAATTTTGATTTGGTCTTCTTCCTTACGTTGAGTAACGATGCTGGATTGACCAGGCTTTCGACGACTTAGATCTCTTTGTATGGCTTCAAGATCTATTCTTACACCAGAAGGACAGCCATCTATTATAACCCCAACCGCTACTCCGTGAGACTCACCAAATGTGCTAATTCTAAATGCTTCGCCAAAACTGTTTCCTCCCATAATCCGATTCTTTGTGCAATGATATGGCTTTTGCAGAATATTTGACCTGATCTATATCTTAGGATTCGTCATGAGGGTTAATAGGCTATAGGAATAAGGAGCTTATCGTGTCATTGCCTCGCTGTAGTGAGATCAGAATATAAAGCAAAGTGGCCTATGTCCAAGGCATATTGTATCGGGATAGACTCTCTAACGCATAATTTGGAGTCAAAGATGATGAGAGAGGGGCATTAGGAATTATCTGGAACTTTTATGACTTATAGCTATTTACATACCACTATATTTGTGGTTTAAATGTGAGGAAGCGGCGTACATGAGTTTTTATATATCCCAACAATCTATTGAACAACTCGAATTTGATAAAATTCAACAATTAGTTGGGTCTTATTGTAAGAGTGCTATTGGACGACAAAGAATGTTGGTCAATCCATTTGAAGAAGATATCGATACCCTTAATACCTTACTCGACATTTCTCTCGATATAGCGAAGATGATTGCTGAAGGAGATCGTTTTCAGCTTTTTGAATATCATGATCTGGAGGAAGATCTATTTCTACTAAGTAAGAATGGCTATGTTCTCGAAGCCGATTCGGTGCTGAGAATAGCGGCTATCCTAAGGAATTATAACGCTTTTGTTGAGCATTTTGATATAAAGCGGAAGAAGGCTTATCCGTATTTGTATCATCTGGGATATATCGAAGAGTATACCAATGTTCCACTCAAGTTGATTGACAAGGTATTTGATCCGAAGGGCAATGTGAGACCTGATGCCTCTCCAGAATTGACAAGAATATTTCGTAGGATAGATGGAGTAACGAAGCAATTAGATAAGGAATTCTTAGTTATTTTAAAGAAGCATAGAGAGGCTAATAAGTTGACTGATACTGCTGAATCAATCCGCAATGGGCGTCGGGTTTTAGTCCTTCCTGTTGAGAATAAAAGGAAAATTACGGGAGTGATTCATGATCATTCGGCCTCTGGGAAAACAGTTTATATAGAGCCGCAGGAAATGATGATGCTTAATAACGAGCTCTATGAATTAGAAAATGATAAGCGAACAGAACTTTATAAAATACTAAAAACACTTTCTGAAGATCTTAGAACTTATAGAGTTTTATTTGAAAGTGTTTTTGAGCGTATTTGTGAGATTGATGTTGCCTTAGCAAAAGGAGTTTTTTCGCAAAAAATAAAAGGTAGTAAGCCCGAATTAATAGATCAGCCCTTACTTGAAATGCGAGATGTACTACATCCACTTTTGGTTTGGCAAGGTCTGGGATCCGTGAATAAAACCATCCCATTTGATCTTCATCTTAAGAGAGATAACAAGTTGCTATTGATTTCTGGTCCTAATGCAGGAGGCAAATCAGTTACTCTTAAAGCCATAGGCCTTATACATCTAATGGTCTATCATGGACTTTTAGTGCCTATTCATGAAGAGAGTAAAATAGGAATGTTGGGCTCGATATTTACTGATATTGGGGATCAGCAATCTATAGATGAAGGACTGAGTACGTATAGTTCACATCTTACGAATCTTAAGGAAATATTAGAAAGATCTAATCACAAAACTTTAGTCTTACTGGATGAGATTGGTTCTGGAACGGATCCAAAATTAGGAGGAGCGGTTGCCGAAGGTATTTTGAACAGTCTTATATTTAAAGGAGTGTATGGTGTTGTTACAACGCATTATAGTCAGTTGAAAGCATATGCATTCGATACTAAAGGGATTGTAAATGGGGCGATGTTATTTGATAAGGAACTATTGACCCCCACATATAGATTGAAAGTTGGAAAGCCTGGAAGTTCTTATGCTTTTGAAGTAGCAAAGAAAGTAGGATTAAGTCATCATGTTTTAAAATATGCACGAAAGAAGGTTGGAAAAAAAGAAAATCTGGTTGAAGATTTATTAGTAGACCTTCAGGAAGGAAAGTCTATCCTCGATGAACAGTTGCGGTATATAGCTGACGAGAAATTAAGATTGGATCGATTGATCAAGAACTATCAAGAGATGACCAAGCAATACGACGTAAAGCGTAAGAAATTAAAAATCAAAAACAAAGAAATAGAGTTAAAGCGAGCTAATAATGAGCAAGTAGAATTGCAAAAGCTAATCAATAAATTAGAAAAGGACAAGAACTTGGAAAGGGCCAGGTCTCTAAAGGAAAATGCCCGCTCAAAGCGTCAAGTAGAATCGTCAGACATAATTATGTTAAAAAAGGATATTCTTGAAAAGAAGGATCCGGATGAGGAAATATTTGTTGGAGATAATATTAGAATGATTGATGGTGATATGACAGGAGAAGTACTTCGAATAAATGGAGACCGAGTTGTAGCATTATTTGGCTTAATGCAGATGGAAGTGGCGATGGCAGACGTGATATTAGCCAAGGATCAACTCGCCATTAATCGAACTAAGCATATTAACTTTAAGGGTGTAGCTTTCGAAAATAATTTTAGCCCGAAATTGGACATCAGAGGGTATAAAATGAGAGATGCTGATGTTACGCTTGATGAGTTTTTCGATAAGGCACTGTTGAACAATGTGGGTACCTTGGAGATTGTTCATGGAAAAGGAAGCGGTGCATTACGAAGGTTAGTAATCAATAAGATGAAAGAGTATAATGACTTTCAATCATACTATCATCCTGAGTCTGAGCGAGGAGGAGACGGAGTAACATTCATCAAGGTTTAAGAATAGACTTTGAGAATATTTGCGAAACAAAAAAACAATCATTTTGAACAAATTAACACCTGAAGAAGCAAAAGTAATAATCCACAAGGGTACAGAAAGGGCATTTACCGGAGAATACAACGATAATAAAAAATCCGGTGTATACACATGCAGACAATGTGATAAGGAATTGTATCGATCAAAAGATAAATTCAATAGCCGCTGTGGTTGGCCAAGTTTTGATGATGAAATCGAAGGCTCGGTAACGCGTGTTCCAGATTCAGATGGTCGCAGAGTTGAAATCATATGCTCTGGTTGCGAAGGGCATCTCGGACATGTATTTATAGGAGAGCAGATGACTGATAAAGATACCAGACACTGTGTCAACAGTATTTCATTGAAATTCACTCCTGAGGAAAAATAATTCTTCCAAGGATTGAATTTTTAGAAAAAAGTATAGAACTCAAGACATCTTTAATAGAGTCTTGAGTTTCTTTTTTTACATTGCTAATCTAAATGGCATTTGTATTTTGTCATTGACGACCATCCTTTTATGAAATATTTATCGTTCTTTTTATTATCGACTTTATTTTGGTCTGGGATAGGTTTAATCCAAGGTCAAAGTGCAATCTATTCTTCAGATGTTTTACATCACCCTAACGTAGGTTCTAATGGAATCGTCTCCAGCCAGCATACTTTGGCAACTGAATCAGGGATTGAAATATTGAAACAAGGCGGTAATGCTGTTGATGCGGCCGTAGCTGTTGGATTTAGTCTGGCAGTAGTCTTACCCCGCGCGGGTAATCTCGGAGGTGGCGGGTTTATGCTTGTCCATAGCCCCAAAAAAAATGAAACAAAAGCCTTGAATTATCGTGAGATGGCACCCTTGAAGGCAAGTAGGGATATGTATCTCGATGATAAAGGGAATGTTGACAATGGACTTATAAAAGCAAGTTATCAAGCAGCAGGTGTCCCGGGAGCAGTTGCAGGTCTTGTGCAAGCACTTGAGACATATGGGACAATGGAACTGAAAGACGTTATGGCTCCTGCAATTCGGCTGGCCGATAAAGGATTCCCTGTAACATATGATCTATCAAGATTATTAAAGAGCTATGAAGGGAGATTGAAAAAATGGCCTGCTACTGCGGAGATATTTTATAAGGGAGATAGCTATTATGAACCTGGTGATATTCTTGTCCAAGCAGATCTGGCATGGAGTCTTAAACAAATCGCAAATAAAGGGGCAAAAGCATTTTACGGAGGAGAAGTAGGCCAGCGACTTGTTGCGGATATGGAGAAAAATAATGGCCTCATATCTATGAAAGATTTGGATGCCTATGAGGTAGAAATTATGGAACCAGTCTGGGGAGAATACAGAGGCTATCAAATTGCATCCATGCCACCTCCGAGTAGCGGAGGAATTCATATCATTCAGATGTTGAATGTGCTCGAAGGCTTTCCGTTGGGATATTTGGGACATAATACTGCTGAGACATTGCACTTAATGACAGAAGCAATGAAACTGGCATACGCTGATAGAAGCGAGCATCTTGGAGATCCTAACTTTTGGGAGGTACCTTCTGACTGGCTTACATCTAAGGAATATGCCAATGAGCAGAGAAACGGTATTAATAGATCTTATACCCGTTCATCAGATGATATCAAGCCTGGAACCCCTACTGACTATGAGAGTAATGAGACAACGCAGTTTACAGTAATAGATGCCAACGGCAATGTGGTTACGAATACATATACGCTGAATTTTAGTTTTGGGTCAGGTATAGTGGCCAAGGGTACAGGAATTATGCTTAATAATGAGATGGACGATTTTTCTGCCAAGCCAGGCGTAGCAAACGCTTTTGGCCTTTTGGGAGGAGAAGCGAATTCTGTGCAACCTAAGAAGAGACCTTTGAGTAGCATGACGCCTACTATGGTTTTTAAAGATGGCAAGCCTTTTTTTGCAACAGGAAGTCCCGGGGGAAGTCGGATCATTACTACAGTACTACAGATATTACTCAATATTATAGATCACGATATGAATGTCGCAGAAGCTTCGCATGCGCCTCGGATCCACCATCAGTGGTATCCTGATAAGTTATTTATAGAGAAGGGGGTTAACTATGACACTCAGAGTCTTTTGAGAGCTCGCGGTCACGAAATTCAGCAGATTGGTTCTATGGGTAGCACGCAGACTATTATGATCAAAGATGGACTCCTATATGGTGCCTCTGATCCACGTAGACCTGATGCTAAGACTATGGCATATTGATTTTTGGATTTCCCTTATTCGTAGGCGAAAAATTCTCTTATTAGTGGGCGAAAGAGTTAAGGGATATTGACAATTTTGATCGGCAAAAAGATGAATAATTATATGATCAAGACGATGTCAATGGAATCATCGATCGTTTGGTGAGACTTAACTCCCATGCTCTTCGGCAAGGGGGGAAGATGAATGTTGAGCAGATGTTGACGCATTTTAATGCATCGCTTGAAACCGTTTTTGGGAGTAAACTTTTCGCCAATAATATTCATCGGTAGAATCATTGGA
>JBLIDB010000110.1:0-15490 GCA_047634015.1 Saprospiraceae bacterium | reverse complement strand
ACTTTTTTACAAATATATAAACAGCTGTAAACTAATGTTTTGCAGCTGTTTATTATTCGCTCTATATCAGCACTTTATGAAGAGGCTCTGAATAGCTGATCACCACGATATCTTTTGGGGCTTCAGATATATTCAGGTAACCACCAACGATATATGGGTAAGTGGGTATCGAATCCAAAGAGGATTTTGCTTTATTTGGAAGTTTTGATTCCTTATCTATCCTCTCCGTATTATTCCCATCACCACGATATGCTTTTATAATCTTACCTTCTTTGAATACCAGAGTGATATTGTGTTCATGAGCGATATTTGAGTATGGTGTAATGGGATCATAGAAATCATATAAGTCGTCATATTTTAAGCCTAAGTCTATTTGAACTTTTTTAAGTTTATTGATCCAAGAGGATTCTGGTAATTGACCTATCGTAGAAAAGAAATTCTTAATATCTCTTTTAAGCGCTTCTCGGAGCCTGTAGGGATGTCTATCACCAAGCGTATAGAAACTCATAGCTACAAAACCTGCCTTCCCATCTATTCCAAATAACTTTGTTGCATGAACAGGGGATAGATAGACAAACATTCCAATAGTCTCATTCAAGTTGAAGTTATCTGAAAATACCCGAGCAGGAGATCCTGACCACCAGAAAACGGGTTGTGTATTCTGATCAACAATCTTATTTAGCTGTTTGGGATTTGTTATATCGAATTGGATTTGAAGATCTTCTAAATCGAACCCTAATTCTATGTCGTGGTTTGAGCATATTTTTCAAATAACCTTCGCGCTTCTGATCGAGCTTCCTTATTTAGATAGAAGTATCCTTGCCATGTTAGATATTGATGTAAGAATGTGAGTTCTTTAGTTTCATAAAAGCGCTCTAATCCCTCTTCAAGCTCTTCATAAGATGGCATCAACATGTTTGAGAGTTCAATTTTGTGGGCTTCGGTCATTAAATCTGGAGTGCCCGGGAGATGATAGAATGGAGTACTTAGTATTAGTTTTCCATCATTTATAAATCCAGCCATTCTTCTTTTAATTGGACCTGCGTATGATATAATATTTCTAATCCTTAGGCTTTCTGTTGGGTATTTGGTTAACCATTTTTTATATAATGTTTCTAATTGTACAATTTTTTCATCATCGCTAATTTCTTTTTCGAGAATATGCTTTGCTTCCTTTGCTATCTTTTTTTCTGAAACTTTAGAGGGGTTCTTCCCGAAATTCACTTCAAAGTCATCTTGAGAAGGAGTAGAGATATTCAATGCTTGGGGATTATGAAACGACACCATATCCATATCTAAGCGTTCTCCCCCTTGTTCTACGCGAATCTGAAATATTGGAACAGAAATATTTAAATCAGATAAAGGGAATATTAGAGTCTGCTTATTTTTTTGAATGGAGAGTTCTTTGATTTTATTATTGTCATTATCTAAGACTATGAACTTCACATCCCCTAAATTCTGGGATTTATATTTTACTAGCCAATCATTATCGTCGTTTTGATAAAGATGAAATTCTTTACTGTCCTTGCTAAGTAGGAAGCCTTCTGGTTTGAACAGATTTAAAAATGAGCTTTCATCTCTTATATAGAAACTAAAACATTGCTTTCCTTCTAAGTTCATATAAAGTTCTATTCCTTTATAGACTTTTTGAAATTCATCTTCCAGAAAAAAATTGAATTTTGGACTCTCGGGACTATTGTATATGACTGGAATGTCGTTATAGATGCTTATGTCGCGTTTCACGGGATCTTCTATCGTATTGTGACTCGTAAACACAAGCATTAACAATGCTAACGCTGGCACAGCCAAAGCGTACTTCAGCCATGCCTTGCGTCCGGATTTTTCTTGATAGATCATGTTGATTCTTTTTTTAATGTGAGAATGAAAGAAATGATGAGCCAATGCGATCTCCAATCCGGAAAGAGATTGCCGTAGCAGTAATTGTCCATAATGTTGTCTTGAATCGTTGCCACAGACTGCAGCATCAGCAAGATATTCATGTGTCTGTCGCAATGCAGATTTGTATAGATATATGATCGGGTGAAACCAGAAGACAATATTTATAATTTCAAGAAGGAGCACATCTACGCGGTGCCAAGAGCGTACGTGCTCTAATTCGTGTGTTATGATGCGATTATAATCTTCATTGATTGGTAAGTCCTTACTTATGTATATTATATTGAGAAACGAGAAGGGGAGATGATTACCAGAAGTGTTTATAAGTGTATGTTTTTGATGGATCGTCTTCTCACCTTCTTGATATAGTCTGCTTATAGATTTCAACCCCTTTATAAATCGAAACAAAAAGAATGCAAATCCTAAGGTATATAGTACCAGCAAAGCAAATTGGAATACCTGGCCCCATTCTATGGATTGCTCCGATATACTTTGAGCTACAATTGCAGGAGCATCCTTGATGACGTAAACGATAGGTGCGTATTCTGCTATCTGCCGATTGTATAACTCAACTTCTTCCATTATGGGAATAAAACGAAGCAAAGGGATTACCAACCCTAATAGTATAGCAGATAATAGATACCATCTATTGATCTTGAAAAAGGTTTCCCTCCGCATGCATAGATAGAATACGCCATAGAGTAAGGTCCAGCAGACAGTAAGTTCGAGAAGATAGGTAAGCATGAGTTTTGATTTATAGTCTAAGTAATCTGGATTTGGCTGAAAGGATTACTCATTCTCAAGCTTTTTTATAATCTCTCCGAGGTCTTTGATACTCAGATCGTCTTCTTTTAAAAGGAAGGAAACCAACTCACTCATTGAACCTTCGAAGTATTTACCTATAAGATGACTCACAGAAAGTTTGGTGTACACCTTCTTTTCTATGATTGGATAGTAGACATGCGTTCTTCCGTAGGTCTTATGGTTTAGTAACCCTTTCTTCTCTAAAATGCGAACGATACTACTTATGGTACTATGCGGTGGTTGCGGACCAGACATCTGAGATATAAGATGACTAACAGTGCATGCTTCTGGCTCTTCCCACATCATCTGCATGATATCTTCTTCTGCTTTAGTAAGTTTTGGATATTTCATATTCATTCATTCAACTGATAAGCCGAATATATAACGTATTTATACGTCATACAACTAAGCATCTGTTTTTAACGTAAATGATTGCTTATTTCCATCCTTTCATCTTCCAAAACACAACTTTAATCGAATTTCTAAATGGAATAGTTGAAATAGTATTATATTGATATCAAAATGATATTACTATAACATAAAATTTATTTAACATGAAAGAAAAAATAATAAAAGGCAAGAATGGGTTTGTATTCTTATTTATAGCACTGACATTTATAATAGGTGGCCCCATCCTAGGGTTTTAGATAGGACCTATCAATGGGTTTCTGGGAGTCCTTACTATGATATTGACCATTCTTACAGGATTATTTACACTATTTGGACTTGTAATTGTCAATCCTAATCAGTCAAGAGTACTTACCTTATTCGGTAAATATGTTGGCTCTATAAGAGAGAATGGCTTCCAATGGGTGAATCCATTCAAACGTAAACGTAAAATATCACTTCGAGCACGCAACTTCGATAGTGAGCGTGTGAAAGTTAATGATAAGCGTGGGAATCCAATTCTTATAAGCGTCATTCTCGTTTGGAGAGTGAGAGAAACCTACAAGGCCGCCTTTGAAGTAGATGACTATGAGAGCTTTATAAGGGTGCAAACAGATGCAGCGGTAAGGAAACTTGCGGGTATGTATAGCTACGATAATTTTGATGATGACTTAGAAGAGGTGACGCTGCGCAGTGACGTAGGGGATGTCAATGATGCACTTGAATCGGAAGTAAGTGAGCGACTTGAGATAGCAGGTCTCGAAGTAATTGAAGCGCGAATTGGTTATTTGGCCTATGCTCCAGAGATAGCAAGTGCGATGTTGAAGCGCCAACAAGCAGAAGCGATCGTAGCGGCACGATTTAAAATCGTAGAAGGAGCGGTAGGAATGGTGGATAGCGCATTAGAATTATTGTCCGAAAAGAACATCATAGAACTCGATGACGAAAAGAAGGCCGCTATGGTGAGTAATCTAATGGTGGTACTCTGCTCTGATAAGGAGGCAACTCCAATACTCAATACGGGCACATTGAATACATAAAATTAGAATTATGCGAACTGCTTCTGATCATATTTCTGGACCGTCGCCCATTATGATAGCCGTCATAGTGGGCTCCTCCGTTTTGTCAGTTGTAGGAATGGCTATTGAACTATATAGTGAAGCTCCTGCTACTTTAGAATGGTCCTCCAGGAGTCAGGAATTTAAAACCCTCCTGGGAGTATTTTTGTTTATTTTGGCAACCATGACTGGCGTATGTTGGATGATGCTTAATCTTAGTATAACGATTAGGGCCGATAAAGAGGCCATAGAAGCTAGGATATTCCCCTTTATGAGATCCTATAGACAGGTTTTATTTTCTTCTGTTGAAAAGATCAATGTGATTGATTTCTCCGGAGTGTTGAGTAAGTACGGAGGTGTGGGATATAAAAATAAATTTGGGAAAAGAACTTCCAATACGCTCCATTTAAAGGGACATGCTTTGGCTATTTATTTTAAAGATAAAACGGAGTTACATGTTGAAACTTCTAAGGTAGAAGAGTGGAAACGATTTGTTGAATCTTTTGAAAATAGTACGTTATGAAGAAAAAATTCGTACTCCGAATCGATGAGAAAACGATGGCTTCTGTTGAGAAATGGGCAGCGGACGAATTTAGAAGTGTCAATGGACAATTAGAATGGATGATTACTAAGATTCTAAAAGAAAACAAGAGATTACAAAAAAGACAGGATACTAAGTCTGACGATATAGTGGATCCCGCGCCATGAAATAATGCTTTGGCAAATTAAATTATTCTCTGTCTATGTCTTTTGAACCGTTTTTTGATAGTACATTGTAAATAATGAATAGGCGTGCATTTATAATTTTTCTACTACCACTATTAGTTATTTGCTCATGTAAAGAGAGTAAGACGGAAAAAGCAGGACTTCCATCTCAAGAAGAAGAAAATTATCAGGAGATATCTACAGAGTTGGAATTGATCTATGACAAAGACCAGGGCTATAGAGTGCGGCTTTCGGAAATGATTAAAAACAAAGAACCTTTTGATGTAGCATACGTACAAGAGATGAATACCAGTGATTCCATCAACAAAGTAAGGATGATTGAAATCTTGAATCAATATGGCTGGATTTCTAAAGATTACATTAGCGACAAAGCATTTAGAGCAATATTTTTAGTAATTCAACATGCGGATGTAAGTATAATGGAAGATTTTTATCCAAGTTTTCGCAAACTGGCTGATGCAGATTCTTTGATTCGTGATTATGCGGGTATGATGGAGGATCGAATACTAATGTATAATAGTAAGAAACAGATATACGGAACCCAATCGAGTTCAAGACAGGATGCTTCTGGTCAAATAGAATATTTTATTTGGCCAATAGAAAATCCAGCAGCAGTAAACCAAAGACGAAAAGATGTAGGATTTGAAACAACGATTCAGGAATATTCACGTAGCATGGATGCGATATATAATCCGGAGGAAATATTGGTAGAATTTGGTAGTAGATGATTCCACTCTCATTTGAAATCAATTCAAAATCAGCAAACTTTATAGAATATTCCTACGTTGGCTTGACATAGATAAGAAAGACAATGGAAACAAGAAGGCAAAGGCAAGTAGGGGAGATGATTAAGCGTCATTTTAGTGTGGTCCTTCAACAGGAAGGTACGTACGTATATGGTGTTGAAGTATTGGTCTCTATCACACATGTTTTAATGACTTCAGATCTTGGGCTTGCTAAGATATACTTGAGTGTTTGGAATGCTGAGGATAAGCAGTCGGTCATCTTGATGATGACTGAACAAAACAACAGACTCCGACAGCTGCTATCTCAAAGGATTAAAAAGCATGTCCGACGTATACCATATATTGAATTCTATTTAGATGAGACGCTTGATGAGATAGATCGTGTAGAGCGATTATTTGATGACATTGACGATAAGCCAAAAGAAGAATCTAAAGAATAAATTATTCTCCTTGTTAGCGAAGCTCCCTTAGGACGTCTAATTGCGATGGATTTATATTCTCCATTATAGCATATACTTGACGTTGCTCCGATTTTACAGAATTTTTAAAAATCTCTAAAATCTCTGTGTTCTTAGCATTGGACCACATCCGTACGATAAGAGCATTTTTATAGGTTTCGCTTACTCTTCCTACTTCTTTGACAGAAGATAAAATTACGGCCTTGGCAGTACTAACATCATCATGGAGTCTATCGATACCATTGCGATGATAATCGTACATGGCTACTCTCATTCTTCTTACCCTCGGGTCAAAGATATTTTGCGATAACCAGAATCTATTCCCATCAGCGCCACTGCGCTTCCATCCTATAGAAGCGGTCGGAGGAGCACTGTTGACGATCTCACTTGCCATTTTAAAATAATCATCGCCTCCTAAAGAAGCAAAAGTATCACCATCAAAACCTAACAAGGTATATACGTAATAAGTTAGTATGGCCGATAATTCATCTGTGAATGTAGCTCTACTATCACGGAGAGGAGTTAACTCCTCGTAGGTGAATCTTATATCTTTTTCTACATGATTGATGATCGGAGAGGCGTAGCTGCTATTGTATACAGGGCGTCCAGCGCTAAAGTAGAAATCTGCCAAGAATGAGTTCGCAGAAGGATCGTCTTTGATATTGATTTGCAATGATCCTTCTATTCGCTCTTCTTGTTGCCATTCATCATCAGTCCATTTAGTCTGATTGATAAATTTATTGATTTCACTTTCGAGTGTCTTTAGCGTCTTAGGATCAGCAACTTTAAGTGCTGGAATATTGATAGATACTTGAAGATTGAATTCTTGGCTATGCACACTTTGGAAGCTGTAGAGCAACAATACCAATGATAATATTCTCATATTTCTTGTTTGTCCGCTACTAATAATGTGACCACCTTATCAATGATATCATTGGCAACAGCGACTTTGCTTTTTAAAGGGAAGACTTCTGGATCTGAGTCTTTGGAGATGATCGTTATCTTATTCGTATCTGTTCCAAAACCTGCTCCTTTATCTTTCAATGAGTTAAGAACGATGAAGTCAAAGTTTTTCTTGCCCAACTTCCCTTTGGCATATTCAACTCCTTTCTGAGTTTCTAATGCGAAGCCTACATTTATCTGATGTTTTTTCTTACGCCCGCCCATAGATTTGGCAATGTCGACAGTTCTTTTCAGTGGAATACTAAGATCTTCATCCGACTTCTTTACTTTTTGATCAGCGTTTATGGTGGGGGTATAATCAGCTACTGCTGCTGCAAAAATGGCTACATCGCAAGAATCATAAAGGTCACCGCACTCCTGAAGCATATCAGCTGCAGAGCGTACCCGATGTACTTTAATACTCTTATTGTCGATCTGAATACTTGTGGGTCCTAGTATAAGGGAAACTCGAGCTCCTCTCTCCTCACAAGCTTCTGCCAATCTAAATCCCATAGTTCCACTACTATGATTAGATATGAATCTCACAGGATCTATAGACTCTTGGGTAGGTCCAGCAGTAATTAAAATATGTTGGCCTTTGAGATCTTCTTTTTGACGCTGATGTGCTTCAAGAAAGCGAAGAATATCGGCTGGCTCTGCCATTCGACCGTCTCCGATGAGACCACTTGCGAGCTCACCATTACCTACAGGGATAATTTTATTTCCATAGGATACGATTCGCTTCAAATTTTCTTTCGTAGATGGATGCTTCCACATATCGAGATCCATCGCCGGAGCCACTACTACAGGGGATTTAGCACTGAGGTAAGTTGCTATTAGCATATTATCACAATGGCCGCTTGCCATTTTAGATAAGGTGGCAGCCGTAGCAGGGGCTATCAACATAATGTCGGCCCACAGCCCTAATTCTACATGATTACTCCATGTATCTTTATCAATAAGATCTACATGAACATCATGCTTAGATAGGGTAGCAAAACTTAAAGGAGAAACAAATGCAGTTGCTGATGGAGTCATTACAACCCGTACCTCTCGACCAGATTTGATCAAGAGTCTTACAAGCGTTAGAGATTTATAGACAGCGATGCTGCCTGTTACTCCAAGAACAACTTTCTGCATATTTTAGATTATTATTTCTAAAATACGTCTTTCTCTATCTCGGAGCCATCATTAAATTGAATATCCAGATTATTATCCAAATACTCGTTGGTAGCAATGATAGTTGGATTAGGAAGCTTCTCGTAGAATTTTGAAATCTCGATTTGCTCTTTGTTTTCTTGAATCTCTTCGATGCGATCTGTTACCACAGCAAATTCTTCCAATTTACCATGCAATTCATGCTTGATATCCACATTTAATTTACGCGCTCTTTCAGCAATTGCTGAGATCGTTACATAAATATTACCTGTATCCTTTGCCATTCCAGCAATATCTCGAGCTCTAAGATTTGGATCGATACCCTGTACACGTGTTTTAATATCAGCCATTTTCTATTTTATTAAGTTCGTTTAGAGATTCGTTTTTGTATTTTACTATTTCTTCTGAATGTGATCCAGAAGAATGTCTTTTTAGATAGGCATCACAGTATTCTACCGTTTGCTCGTATCTTTCTTTTTGTCTTGTAAAAACACTCTGATGAGCATGATTTATACTGGATTTCGCTATGAGAAACCTTGCATCTTCTACTAAATCAGAATCAGGAAAATCCTTCAGCATATTTTGTAGACTCTGGATAGAGGAGCTATAATTCCTTGTATTAAAGTACATCTTCCCAGCATCGTATGCTTTCATTTCAAGCTTTTTTCTTAGCTCTTCTATTTTTTCATTACAAGCTATGATTCTATCACTATCGGGATAAGAGTTAGCGTACTGCTGGAAGCTTTCGATCGCCTTTTGGGTCTCCGCTTGATCTAATTTGAACTTTGGGGACAATCGAAAATGACTCATCGCTCTTAAAAAAAGAGCTTCCTCTCTTCTATCACTCGTAGTATACGTATCAGTGAAAGTCTTAAAGTAGTGTGAGCTTAAGATGAAACTGCGATTAAGGTAGTGAGCATTCGCATAGTTGAAGTAAAGCTCTTCTGCTTCGCTCTTACCTCTATACGCGGGAATAATTAATTCATAAAGCGTGATTGCCTTATTATATTCTTCTTCTTCATACAAGGCATTCGCCTTCTCATACATCTTGTTAGCATCTCCAGACGTTCTTACTGTCTCGAACTCAGTCTTACAGGCTGAAAAAAGGGCAAGAATCACAATCAAGTACCAAAGGGCATTCTTCATAAGGCGCGCAAAATTAGCGTATTTACATTGAGGATACAAGAATATCTTTTAAACGCCTGAATTCAGTCATTCTGATAGAGAAATTTTACGCTTTAAGAGAATCTTAATTTGTAATTAAAAATGACCGAAGGTCATCAGCTAATTTGCGATCATTCGTAAGTCTCGGTACTTTGTTTTGCCCACCGAGCTTACCTTTCTTCTGCATATAGCTTCGAAACCCATTTGCTGTAACTTCTGTGATTTTCAACGGTGTAAGAATATTGCCGGCTATCAGATCATCATAATATATATTCTGCTGCCGCAGCTGATTGTCAATCTCCAGTGCAAACTGCTTTAAGTCGATGGGCTTTTCTTCAAACTCTATGAACCACTCATGATATGGCGTGGTTCCATTTGCAGGAGTGACTTGAGGCGCGACGCTATATTCTCTGATCTTACATGGGAATCTCGATGATGTATTTAAGACTGCCAGTTCCACTTCTTTCTGGATCACATGTTCTCCAAAAGCTGAAATAAAGTGCTTTATCCTGCCAGAAACGATAACTCTATACGGGTCCTTGCTGACAAATCGAACGGTATCTCCCAGATTATACCCCCACAGCCCTGCATTGTTATTGATAATTACAGCGTAATCCTGATTCAATTCTACATCTTCTATAGTTAACCTTGCCGGCTGTTTGTCCCAAATCTCAGACGCCAGTACAAATTCAAAGAAGATCCCAGAATTGGTATTTAGAAGAAGACCTTCGTTTTCGATTTTATCTTGATACGCGATGAAGCCTTCGGAGGCCGGATAAAGTTCAACCGAATCTATCCGCTTGCCTATAAGGGATTCTATAACTTGTCGATACGGTTCATAATTTACCCCTCCATACATGAATACTTGTAGATTGGGAAAGACATCGATAATATGTTTTTGTCCAGTGGCTTCTAATAATCGCTCGAAGAACATTTGGACCCAAGGAGGAATACCGCTTATAAGTCTAAGATCTTGTGTCTTTGTTTCTTCTACGATACGGTCGAGCTTCTTCTCCCAATCATCTATACAATTGGTTGAGTATGTAGGCAACTGATTTCCTTTTAACCAACTTGGAATCTCATGATTAACGATGCCAGATAGCCTTCCTGTGCTAACGCCTCCAGTTGTGGATAGCGTTGGGGAGCCAGAGATGAACATCACCTTACCGTCAAATACTTTGCTGTTTTTATCTTTACTAGCGTAAGCCATGAGTGCTTTACGCGCTGTATTTATATGATTGGGTAGGCTATCATGGGTGATCGGTATGTATTTCACTCCTGAAGTGGTCCCGGATGTCTTGGCAAGATATTTTGGTAAGCCAGGGTATAGTACATCGGTTTCGCCTTTGGCTACTCTATCGAAATAGTTCTTCAAGCCTTCATAATCTCGAATTGACACGCGCTCCTGAAAGTCCTTGACACTTACTATATTTTGGAAATCATGATCTCTACCAAAGGCCGTGCTTTGCCCTTTCTTAACTAACTGCTTTAGAATGGTAGATTGGTCCTCCACTGCGGATTTCCTTTCTTTAGCTACTTGGCGAGCGAGATACCGCGCATAGGGTCTGATTATTAGGGATTTCATCGAAATTGTTGAGGTCTTAGGTTATATCGTTTTCCCTTTCAATGCCAATGCGATATTGTGATCCATTGCCTCTTGAGCTAAAGGGGCACTGAATTCATTCAAAGCTTCCATCGCCGCATTGATAATATCTTTTTCAGATGCCACCACAGTTTTTTCGAGTTGATCAATATGCTTTTGAAGTTCTTCGATGATTTCTGAACTGAAAATAGCTTGATTCTGAGTCAAGAATTTCCGAGAATGCAGCACCACATTGTTAGCCTCAGTTTTAGTTTCAATAAGAGAACGAGCATTCATATCGCTTTTAGCATTCTGAATTGAAGCCATTAGCATTAATGCCATCTCCTCTTCCGAGATTCCATATTGGGATTTGATTTCTACTTCTGTTTCTACCTCGGATCGTAATTCCTTGGCTTTCACCCTTAGTATACCGTCAGCATCTAATATAAACTGAATCTCAATCTTTGGAATGCCCGCCGCCATTGGAGGAATTCCACTAAGAATGAACTCCCCAAGTTTTCGATTATCCGTTATAAGGTCTCTTTCACCCTGATAGACAGCTACTTTTAATTTCGTTTGGCCATCGACAGAAGTAGTATATGATCTTCCTGCCCTCGTAGGGATTTTGGTGTTTCTCGGGATAATAGAATCCATTAGCCCACCTACGGTCTCGATACCGAGTGATAATGGAGTTATATCGATCAGTAACATATCTTTTCTGTTACCTGCGAGGATGTCCGCTTGAATGGCTGCTCCTAGGGCAACAACTTGATCAGGATCCAAACTATCATGGGGTTTTATACCGAAAAATGCTCCTACGCGCTCTTTTACTAACGGTGTTCTGGTAGATCCACCTACTAATACGACCTGATTGATATCTTCTTTTGACAACCCACTATCTGCGATACATGCTTTGCTAAGTGTAATAGTTCTATCTACTAAGTCACTGATTAGGGATTCGAACGTGGCTCTTGTGAGGTTATATTTTCCGTTAGGAGAGGAATAGATCTCAGATGTACTAAGTGTCTTTTTAGCTTCTTCCGCTAGTAAGCGCAATTGCTGTCCTTGGGATTTATCTGAAGTATCGAATTTAATTTCGCTTTCTTTTAGCCAATGATCTACTATTGCTCTATCAAAATCATCTCCTCCTAAAAAGGTGTCTCCATTGGTCGCCAAAACCTCAAATATTCCATCTTCGATCTGGAGTATAGAAATATCAAAAGTGCCACCTCCAAGATCATAGACGACTACCGTCTCGGATTGCCCTCTTGAGGTACCTATATCGTAAGCAAGACTTGCAGCAGTGGGCTCATTTACAATACGCAACACATCAAGGCCCGCAAGCTTACCAGCATCTCTGGTTGCTTGTCTCTGACTATCATTAAAATAGGCAGGAACCGTTATCACGGCTCTTTCTACAACTTGCCCCAAGTGCTTAGTAGCCATTGCCTTGAGTTCTTTAAGTATAAGAGCAGATAATTCTATAGGAGAATAGTATTTATCTCCCACTCTAATTTTAACGAGTTGATTTTCATCCTGATCAATGATTTCGTATCCTAAATGAGATTGGACTTTTGAAAGATCACTATATGCTTTTCCTAATAATCTCTTGACAGAGTAGATTGTCCGTTCAGGCTGGCTTATAAGATGTGATTTTGCCTGAGTACCAACATGAGGCACATTTTGATCATCGAAATATATGATCGAAGGGATTAGAGCATTGCTGCCAGTATTATCAAGAATAGTAACAGCCTTTTTATCTCGGATATAGGCCACAAGACTATTGGTCGTTCCAAGGTCAATCCCTACAATAATAGGTTTCTTCTCTTCCCTCTTAACACTTCCATCCTTGAGATTGATTGATATTTTTGCCATTTAGTTATTACTTCTTTGCGTTTAATGATTGAGGTCTTATTAACGCGCTTTATATTGCTTTTCTATTAAGACAACATTTTATGATCGCACAACTTCTAAATAATAAAATCAACCGACTGTTTTTAATCTTGGGTGGATTTTTCATTTCTAATGCTTTGGTTGCCGAGTTTGTAGGTGTAAAGATATTTTCTTTAGAAAGAACTCTTGGGTTTGAAGCTTTCAATTGGTCAATTTTCGGTGTAGACGGCTTGGGATTTAATCTTACCGCAGGTGTAGTCTTATGGCCTATAGTGTTTGTTATGACCGATATAATCAATGAATATTTCGGAAAGCGCGGAGTAAGAATACTCAGTTATGCCGCTGTAGCATTCATTATCTATGCATTTGCGATGGTTTACTTGGCGATCCAATTAGTCCCTAATGATTGGTGGCAGTATGAAAGTGGGACTTTAACAACTGATAGTAGTCAGCATATTAGTAATATGGATTTAGCCTTTCGGCGAATATTCGGGCAAGGATTATGGATAATAGTCGGTAGCCTTGTGGCTTTCTTGATCGGACAAATAGTTGACGTTGTTGCATTCCATAGAATAAAACAATGGACGGGTGAACGGAAAATATGGCTGCGGGCGACTGGTTCTACATTGATCTCTCAATTCATAGACAGCTTTGTAGTACTTATCATAGCCTTTTATATTGGTGCCGATTGGGAGTTATCTCGGGTTTTGGCCATAGGAATGGTCAATTACATATATAAGTTCGTCATCGCTATCGCAATGACACCGCTCATCTATCTTGGTCATTCTGCAATCGATAGCTATCTCGGACATGATGTAGCTAAAGAATTAAAAATAGAAGCAGGTAACTATTAACAGACAATAGAAATGGAAAAACAAATAACAGATACGATCTTAATGGTTCGACCCAGCAATTTTGGATTTAATCCTGAAACTGCTCAGAACAATGCATTCCAGAATAACATATCCAGCTTAACAACAAGTGAGATAAGTCTAAAGGCGATTGAGGAATTTGACGTTATGGTTGAAGGGCTTCGGAATTTAGGGGTGAAAGTGATTGTAATAGAGGATACTGTTGCTCCGAAAAAGACTGATGCTGTTTATCCTAATAATTGGTTTACTACTCATAGCTCTGGTGAGTTGTATTTGTATCCTATGTATAGCACTAACAGGCGACTTGAAAGAAGAGCTGATGTTGTAAAGCGAATTAGTGAGGAATTTCATTTGGAAGTTAATGAATCAATCCTTCGAGAAGAGGATGGTAATAGGTTTTTAGAAGGAACAGGTAGTATCATACTGGATAGACCTAATAAGTTGATATATGCATGTTATAGCGAACGGACTAATCGTGATTTACTAGCCAAGTATGCGATGTCCATAGATTATGAACCTATTGGGTTTCATGCAGAGGATCAAGGAGGTACACCATATTATCATACGAATGTAATAATGGCGCTCGGAAAAAATGTTGCAGTACTTTGTACTGAGAGTATAGTAAATGAAATCCAACGATTATACGTTATAGATAGATTATCTAAAACAGGGAAGGATATAGTAGAAATCTCCAGAGATCAGGTTTTATCCTTCGCTGGAAACATGCTGGAGGTTTTGGGGAAATCTGAGAAGCCCATTTTGGTTATGTCAACTTCGGCATTTAAATCACTGACTGTTAGTCAAAAACAAATAATAGAAAAACATGATATAATATTCCATTCACCTCTTTCTACGATAGAGAAGTTTGGTGGAGGAAGTGCCAGATGTATGATGGCAGAAATATTCTCAAAGGCGTAATCCCCTAAGGGTATTCCATTAAGCTCATTAACAAAGAAGTATGCATTATGAATAGCTTTAATATGAGTGAAATGTTAAAGTTTTGATTTTATTTGATTTTTAACCCTTGACACATCAACGTTTTGACCCTTTTGTACGTTCTTTACTTATAGTTTACTTTTAATTTATACCCATGAACGTCATTAGAAGGTTTTTATCGACCGTCGCAAGGTTGTTTTCTTTATCCGCAAGGAGGAGAAGATTGCTTATGGGCGACGAAGAATATGATCGCTGGCTCGGAATATAATCAGATATTCTTAGCGTTTAAATGCGAAATACAAGATTACCTTTTTATTCCCATGAACAGGTAAGCGGCTTAGCCCCCTTTGAGATATCAGAGGGGTGTTTTTTTTTTAAGGACTATTCGAGTAGTTTAGGATCAAGATGAAAAGTTAGGGGGTTATGCATAAATCTTAGCTAATCGATAGAGGAAGAATTCGACATTAATAACTCCTCTGAATTGTCTTCTAAGGCTTTTCACTTTAGCCTTAAAGGATTCTGCAGATGCGTTGGTACTTCGATTATTGAAGTAGTTGAGGATGTGATTATAATGGCTTTTTATTGTATTTGCTATTGTATAAAATGATTTAAACCCTGATGCTTCTACCTCATTATACCATAGTGCAAGTTTTTTATACGCAATCTCTTTTGTCATCTTTTGTTCAAATATCTTCGCTAGCTTTCAGCTTAATTTATATGCTTTTTCAAGCTCGGGATAATATTTGCATAGCAACTCTGATCTATGCCTATGTGTAGGTGTCCATTTGTCTGAACTTTTAAATAGCAAATATCTACTTCGTGCTAATAGTTGTTTGGTGGTATCTCCGTTATCTAAGATATTAGGCTT